>DATKCB010000001.1:0-9955 GCA_035513495.1 Planctomycetaceae bacterium
ACCGTTCGATCGAGGTCATCGAGTCGCCCGCGCAAATTTGTTCCGAAGTAGAAACGATCTATTGCTGGAATTCCGGATCGAATGACGCCGCGGACGTTCCGCCCGGACAGGTCGATCCGCGCGCGGGCCGGGCCGCTTACGATTATCTCGTGGGAGCCGCCGATGCCGCTCTGTCGGAGCAGGTTGATGCGATCGTGACCGCTCCGTTGAACAAGGCCGCGCTGCACGCGGCCGGGTTGCATTACCCCGGTCACACGGAAATACTCGCCGAGCGCTGCGGAGTGACCGAATTCGCGATGATGCTACACCTTCCCCACGGTGAAGGTGTGAGTGGCAAGTACGGCCTGAGTGTGGCACACGTGACGCTTCACACTTCGATTCGCTCGGTCCCCGACCTGTTGAACGAACACGGGATCCGCGAAAAAATCCGCCTGATGGATGCGTTTCTGAAGCGAATCGGCTGTTCCGCTCCGCGAATTGGAGTCTGTGCATTGAATCCCCACTCCGGTGAAGGAGGGTTGTTCGGGCACGAAGAACAAACCGTCATTGCTCCCGCGGTCTTCGCCGAACGAACACAGGGCCTTGAGGTGGAAGGTCCGATTCCCGCCGATGCCCTGCTGCGGCGCGCGGCGACGGGAGAATTCGACGGGGTCATCGCCATGTATCACGATCAGGGACACATCGCGCTGAAACTCCTGGGGTTCGATCGAGCCGTGAACATCACGCTCGGACTCCCCATCATCCGAACCAGCCCGAGTCACGGAACCGCGTACGACATCGCCTGGCAGGGGACCGCCGATTCGACCGGATTTCGCGCGGCGATCGAGACTGCCCTGGAGCTGATCAAATCACGCCACCACTAACGGAAGCTCAACCGATCGATGAAGAAACTGAAACCGACCGATTCCCGCACCACCTATGTCTTTCTGATCCGTCACGGGGCCACCGCCGCGAACGAACAGCGCCCCTACATTCTGCAAGGTGACTCGATCGATCTTTCCCTGAGTGCGGAAGGGGAGCGACAGGCACGCGCGGTGGGAGAGTTTCTGGCGTCGCTTCCTCTCTCGGCGATTTATTCCAGCAACCTGAAGCGGGCCATGGAAACGGCTCGCGAGATCGCCCGTCATCATCGGCTGGAACTCGAAACGCACCCGGAACTGAGAGAAGCCGATGTTGGCCAGTGGGAAGGACTCGACTGGGCCACGATTGAGGAACGTTTCCCGGAAGAGCACGCGAAGTTCGTCGAAGATCCCGCAATGAATCCGTACTTCGGCGGTGAATCGTACGGTGACGTGCATCGTCGCGCGTCGGCAAAAGTGTTCGAACTGGCCAATCGTCATCGCGGCGAGACGATCGCGGTGGTCGCCCACAACGTCGTCAATCGCGCAATTCTCGCTCCGCTCCTGGGAATCGATCTGAAACTGGCCAAGGACATCCAGCAGGTCAACACGGGCATCAATCTGCTCAAGATTTCCGCTGAAAAGTCCAAGGTTGTGATGCTCAATGCGCTATTTCATCTGGAGCAGGTGGAGTTCTGAGTAATGTTAATATTTTGTGAATTCCGATCTGGTCGAGAACCGGGATTTTACACCCTGTTCCTGCTATATCACCCAGATTAACATCGTGTTTCTCGACGCGTTCCCGAGGTGAGAAATCTCAAAATCAGGTCTTTTTACGGCGAAATCCTTGCGATTTGAGGCGGTTCAAGCTTCGAACGTCGGACTTTCGTGAGTCAAAAAACCTCCCCAAACTCATCTCGAACCTGCCTCATTTCCACTCGCCCCGACCGAAAATCTCGAAATTGACACGTTGAATCGCAGATCCTAAAACGCTGGCCTCCAATCACTTCCCACTTCCTTCCTTGATTACGGTAACCCCGAAACGATCGTTCTCGGTGTTCCAAAACCCTTCTTCTGACATTCCCCCCCTTCACATTGACTCCTGATCGACGTCGCGTGTCTTCGCGTAATTTGTCGGGGACTCTTCGTATTGATGAGGTCGCTGATTATGAACTGGACGACATCTCGCGCCTGGCACGTTCTGATCATCTTGCTGGGTTTTGGATTCCCCTCCTCGACCATCCTGTTTGCCCAGGTGCCAATTTATGAGTTGGCACCGACCGAAAGAGAACTGGAACTGTTCGACTTGCCTTCTCCCGAGACAGACCTGATCTCCGGGGTTTATCCGGCTGAAGAATTGAGTCACTCGAATTCATTGATCCAACTACCTGCTGAGAAACCGAAATCCAAACCCTGGTACGAAAAGATCAAATTCCGAGGCTATGCGCAATTTCGAATGAACGATGTGACGCATCTGGCCGCCGGCTCCGCCCCGCCTCAACACGCGGGCGACCGCTCGGTGAGTGAGGATCAGACGCTCTTTTTGAGACGAGCCCGAATTACGTTCAGCGGCGATGTCAACG
Organism: Planctomycetaceae bacterium; assembly: GCA_035513495.1. Lineage (GTDB taxonomy): Bacteria > Planctomycetota > Planctomycetia > Planctomycetales > Planctomycetaceae > DATKCB01. The sequence goes on from DATKCB010000001.1 coordinate 2,423, forward strand.
AGCATCTCTCAATTTACCTCCAGCCGGATTTCGCGACGGACGTTCCCGGCAGCCGCGATGCGAACCATTTCGTGCAAGTCCGGGACTGGTATGGCGACCTTCATCTGACGACCGATAAAGTGCATCGAATCCGCGCGGGACAGTCAAAAGTTCCCTACGGCTGGGAGAATCTGCAGTCGAGTTCCAATCGGTTGGCCCTCGACCGAAACGATGCGTTCAACAGTGCGACGAAAAACGAACGCGACATGGGAGTTTATTACTATTGGACTCCCGAATGGGCTCAGGAACTCTACGACGAGGTGTCGGATAGAGGGCTGAAAGGATCGGGGAACTACGGCGTGTTCGGAATCGGATTCTATGCGGGTCAGGGAGGATCGCTTCGCGAACAAAACGATACCGTGCATTGGATCACACGCTATTCGCTTCCCATCGAACTCGACAACGGGCAGATCATGGAGTTGGGAATTCAGGGCTACACGGGGTATTACGTCGTCCTCGGTTCGCCGATTCGCCCGCTGGGACTGGGAGCGGTGGACGTCACACCCGCCGGAACGCTACAAGGTGGAAACGAACGCGGGATTCTCGATCAACGATTGGGCTGGAGTTTCATTTATTATCCGCAACCGATCGGCTTTCAAGCGGAATGGACGATCGGCCGAGGTCCTGAATTGAACGCAGCGCAGACCGCCGTGGAGCGGAGTTCGCTTTACGGAGGATACGTGATGATGATGTACAAGCTCGACGATTTTCATGGAACCTGGATTCCGTTCACCCGCTGGCAATACTACGAGGGGGGATACAAAAACGCGAACAATGCCCCCAGCACCCAAATCAACGAACTGGAACTTGGCGTCGAATGGCAGTTTCGGCCCTCGATGCGTCTCAACGTGATGTACACGTTCACCGATCGCACCAATCTGAGCGCGATCAGCAGTTCCGCCCCCGTCAGTTCCGCATCGTACGGACAGTTTGACGGGCAGATTCTTCGCTCGCAGTTTCAGATCAGTTACTGACGCCGCGGCACGGCGGGAGTACGAAACTCCCCTCGCTCACGGTCATCTGATTCGTCCGCCGGTCGCCTCCGCCGAGGGATTCTCCGCAACCGGCTCTCATTCCTGTCGGCCGCGGGGACGCGGACCGGCTTCCGACTGAAACTCTTCGAGACTGATCTTCCCATCGCCGTTCCGATCGAGGGTGTCGAAGTTTTCGCCCAGCCGTTCGGGGGCTTCGCTCTTCGTGATGAAGCCGTCGCCGTCGGTATCGAAGCGTTCGAAAAAGCGTTTCGCAAAATCGTCACCGGCGGGTTGTCCGGGACGTTCCGGATTTCCTGCACCCTCAGGGCGCCGAGGGCGATCGGGGCGAGCGGCGTCGGTTTCAGATCTTCCACCCGGACCGCGCATCCCCGGACCTCCCGGTCCCGGACGGAACCCCATCAGTTCTCCCGCGTCGAGTTCCCCGTCCTTGTTGAGATCGAGTTCCTCGAGCAGAGTGACGGCGAACGCAAGTTCGGTCGCCGAGAGTTTTCCGTTGTTATCTTTGTCGAGCTTACTCAAGAAGACCGGTCCGCGCGGTTGTCCGTCGGGAGCGCCGGGAAATCGGCCTGCGGGACGCCGTCCCTCGGGTGTTCCTGCATCACCGGGGCGGACCTGTCGCACAGCGACCGCAAATTTCGAAAAATCTTCGAGCGTGAACGCTTCTTTCCCGAGTTGTTCGAATAAGGGAGCGAACTGTGGTCGCGCACGTTCGGGAATTTCGTCGGCGGTGACAGTTCCATCCTGATTCTGATCCATTCGATCGAAGGATTCTTTCAAGCCTGCTTCATCGAGCGGTGGACGTTCTCGCGCGGCGTTGGCACGTCCGATTTGAGCGAATGCCTCTGTGAATTCCGCTTGAGTCAAACTCTCCTTACCCGCTTTCTCAAACACAGGTTCGAAGCGTTCCTTCAGCGGTTCAGGTATTTCCGATCTCGTCAGTTTTCCATCACCGTCCCGATCGAGTCGGGCAAAGGATTCGGCAGGATTAGGAGTACCCCCTCGGCGTTCTGGTCCACCCGGCTGAGCGGGATTGGGGCCAGGTTGCGGCTGTGCGGGTTTGAGCGCTTTGGAAAACTCTTCGAGAGTAAGTTTTTGATCCTGATCTTCATCGCCCAGTTTAATCAGACGGTCAAAGAGTTCGGCCTTGTCCTTGCCGACTTCCTCAGCGGTCACGAAGCCGTCACCGTTGGTATCGAGTTTTTTGAAGAACTCGCTCTGGGGATTGGTGTCCTGTGCGAACAGGGTCACTCCCAGAAAGCATGCGATCCCGGCGACCGCAAAAGTTTTAAAAGACATGACTGCAACCCCCCGTTGTGTTTTTGATGGAAAGACTCTTCTGAGAGAATAAACACAAGGCGACCGAAAATGTTTCGAAAAACCGCCAGATTCCTGAATTCCGGTTCCTGCTAACGCCGGATGCGCGGTGTGTGGCTTTCCAGGTACACGCCTCGTTCGTCGGGAATCGCATAGAAGAAACTGTCGGTCGCGTATTTTTTGAGCGCTTCCGCCGAGGGGAGCTTTTCCAGTTCGTTTTCCAGATTACTCGAGTTTCCAGGATCGAGCACCAGCAGGACGGCCTTGACTTGATCGAGCAATCGCTCGACCTGCAAGCCGGTCTGTTCCAACCCCCAGATCGAGGCCGATTCGGGAGCCTCGCTCGTCAGTCGCCGAAAGGCGGCGGAGTCGCTCAGCGATTCGGTATTGTCGTCACCTCGCGCGATTTGTTCGATTCGTCCCTTGTCGGAACTGAGGAATAACGTTTTTCGCGACACCATGAGGGAGACCGAGACGTCGTTCGGAACATCAATTTCATAGATGGTTGCGCCTTGAAAGGCCCGGCGCTTGAGCGGGCTCCCCTCGGCCATCTGAAGCGTCTCGATGACCTTGGTCATGCGGTCTGCATCGTTGAGTCCCAGAGCCACGACGATGTTTCCGCCGATCAAAGACTCAGGTTTGTCGAGCGCCGAGGAATCGAGACCGGTCTGTTCGAACTGGATCGTGCCAGACAATAAATCGATGAAGTCCTTTTGCGGATGCAGTCCGGGAGAGTCGGGATGATCGGCGAGACGATCCAGCATCACGTCCAAGGCTCCCGCTCCCTGAAAGCTGTCGACCAGGGTCCGGACTTCGGACCAGGCACCCTTGATATCCCAGTTGAGACTGATGAACGATTCCGCTTTGGCCGAGACCCATTTCGGCGGTTCGATCGGGCGAGATTCCGCTTGCAGCATTTTGAGAATCCCGCGGTGAGGCCCTTCGGCATACACGAAGGTGCGAGAGACTTCTTCAAACTTCTCGGTTGCGAAATCGTACGTCCCGCCGATCGCTTTGAGCCGATCGAGGCCGAGTTGCGGGAGTACGGCCATGATCATGGCTTGCTGAGTCGTCGAGCCTCCCGCTTCGAGACCGACTTGAACCAACCCGATCGGATCGAGATACCAGTACGCGGCGGGCTGTCCGCCGGTGGTCCGGCAGCGTTCCATCGTGTAGCGGAAACTCCCGTTCTCGGAGAGGACCGCATTGTTTTTCCCATCCCATCGGACGAGGACCGCTTCGGACATCGCCGGTTGATTCGTGACGACGAAGAATCCGTCTTTCTGAAACCAGCAAACACTCTCGGCATTCGCGATGGCGTCCGTCGGCGGAGAATAGCAATAAATTGTCGTCCCCTCGATGTCCCGCTGCTCGAGATCAAATTTGTTTTCCTCGAATTTTTTCTCCGCCGCGGCGAGCAGTTCCTCCAGCGCCGTCGCGTCCTCTCCGTACTCGATCGAGAGCATCACGCCAATCTTTCCCCGCGAGATCCGCGAGACGGCCAGAGAAATTTCGCCGGTGGGTATTTCGAGCAGTTTCTTCGGACTGATCCCCAGTTCCTGTTCCGCCCCTTTCATCGATTCATCGAACACTTCGAGGATTTTCTCACGCAGAAAACTCATTTCGGGATCGTCGAAGAAATCCGACCAGACCGTCTCGCCGAAGCGGGACTTGAGTTCCTCGACGTCGGGAACCGAGAGGATCGCAACAGTCTTATCGGGAACGATTTGTTCGACAGGTATTTTCTCGTCCTGGGCGGAGAGCACGCTCTGCGAAACACAGATCGTCGCCAGTGCGAGACAAAACCATCGAAACGAACGGAAACTGGTTTGGGTCAGCATGAAGGAGTCCGGGCAGAAGGAGAGTTATGGTTTGGGAGGATCGGGCGATTCGTCCGGGGGACTTTTGTGTTCGGCCGCTTTGAGAAAATCGAGCAGAGCGTCTTCGGTATAAATCAGACCGGTCGGTTTGTCAAAATCCTTCCCCTCCGGGCTGCGCGTTAATTGCTGGGCTGTCCCCTTGCCGGTTTTGGCAGTGACCATGTCGGCGAGCAGTTGATGACCCTTGGGAGTGTCGATCATCGTCTGCAACATTGTGTAGCCGCGGGGCAACTTGCGAAAGCGGTCGACCATATCGTACTTGCCGCCGGCTTTCGTCAGGTTTCGCATAAAGATCGTCCCCTTCCGAGTTCTCAGCATTTTCACAACGCGGTCGCCTTCCGGCAGAAACATGGCGGGAAGATTTTCCTCGTCGGGGATCTCAATTCCATTTTCCTTGAGTTGTTCGATGTAAGGTTTAACATCCTCCCAAGTCAGCAGATCGCCCGCTTTGTACTCCCGGTTTTCTCCGATCATCTCGGCGAGCGAAAGTTGATCCTTGTCGTAAGGTTTTGGCTTTTTGGTTTGATCTTTCTCTTGCGCGAATCCGGAGAACGAGATTCCGGCCAGACACACACAGCAAACAGCAGTCTTGAATCGGTCCATTGGACGACCCCTCACTGAAAAAATGGAAAGAACGGTCAATAGGGAGACGGACGCGCGAGCGGTCTCAAACCAGTTCGCTTTCAGAGACCAGTCGCTCGCGTTCTTTGCGGAGTTCCATTATACGCTGTAACTCTTCGATTTCTCCGCGAATCAGGGAGATTTCCGCCGTCTTTTCGCGAAGTTTTTCTTCGAGACTTTTCAGACGGGCTTCCGGACGGGAATGTAAGATCCGCTTGACGATCGAGAGCATCATCACCGCACGCTGAAGTTTGATGAGCATCCCTCGGATTCGATAGATCCGGGCAGTCTTCGAGAGGTGATGCAGTCGGGCCAACCGCGCCAGGCGCACGGCCCGCAAGAACGCAATCAGGGGAAGCAGGATGATCGCGAGATCGAGCCAGTGTTCTTTACAGTAGCGCAGTTTCTTCTGATGCAGCGACATCACGACGACGAACTCGACGGTAAACGCCAGCCAGATCAGGCTCGTCGCGAGATTGACGCCGAGAGAATAACCAGGATTGGCGCGAATCGCACTTTCGTAAGCGAACTCGATTCCGATTACGGGCAAGATCAGGATGGCGACGAAAATCATCGGAACGGCAAACAAGTTCTCGACCCGATCGCCCAGTGTATCGGTCGCGTTGGTCCATCCCAGACGCGGAAGCCAGACTTCTCCGGAGTCCCGATACGGAGCCATCAGCCGTAGGGGAGGAACGATCAGATAGACCAGATGTCTTTTCCAGGCGGCTTGTTTTTGAAGGATCAGCACCAGGACTTCGATCAGGTAAATCGGATAGAGCAGCAGGCTCCCCCACAGACAAAATGTCCACCAGTGCTGATATGCGGAAGCTTCGTGCAGGTGCAGCACGCCCGCAAAAAGCAACAGCGAGACAACCGAGATCGCCTGAACAAACCGGTGAAAGTATCGGGAATAATCGTTGTGCGCAGACATCGAATCAAGGTTCTAGATGAGTGGCTCTGGCTCAATCGCAAATTGTCGCGAAATCCCGCGATTCGTCCAGAGGGAATTGACACTTCAATCGAGACAACGAAGCGGAGGAACCTGCGGATCTGAAAAAACCGCGGAAAGAGGCTTTCCGCGGTTTTTTGCGAATCAATCGAGTCAAATTCTGAACGCATCGGGCGCGGCAGAATGTTATGCGTCGCGTTTGGCGGCTTCTTCGTCAGCCCGAGCGGAGGCGAGTCCCACCTCGCTGCCGGGGCGGTTGATCAACCAGAGCAGAACCGGGCTGGCGATGTAAATCGAGCTGTAAGTACCGACCACAACCCCCAGGACCAGACAGAAAGCGAATCCGTGAATTCCCTCGCCCCCCCAGATATACAGAATCACAACCACGATCATCGTCGTCAGCGACGTCAGGATCGTGCGGGAGAGCGTCTGATTGAGGCTGGTATTCACCATCGAGACGGTCATCGCGGGATTTTTTCCGCGGACTTCGCGGATGCGGTCGAACACCACGATCGTGTCGTTCAGCGAATATCCGACGATCGTCAGAAACGCGGCGATCATCGGGAGGTTGATCTTGAAATCGCTCAACATCAACGGGGCTCCGAGCGGAGTGTTACTCAGATACGAACAGATCGCAACCAGACCGACGACAACAATCACGTCGTGGATGAGCGCCGCGACCGCCGCAAATCCGAAGGTGACCTTGTCGAAGCGAATCCAGATGTAGAACACGATTGCCACCAGAGAGGCCAGAATCGCGAGTACGGCATCCTGCCGCATTTCGCTGGCGATCGAGCTGTCGAAGCTGTTGACTTCCTCGAAGGTCGGATTCTCCGCCATGTGACTCTGCATCGATTTCAGAGCGGTTTGCAGATCTTCGAGCGGAACGGTACTGGCGACGCTGAGTTCGAGTTTCGAATACTGTTTGCCTCCCGCTTGCGCGTCGGCAACCAATCCGCTCCCCGCGGTTCCCTTGACTTCAAACAGCTCTCCCGAGAGTTCGTACCTGGGACGTCCTTCGGCCTGGAATTCGAGCATTGCGTTCCCGAAATACAATTGAGCCGTCGTCGGTTTGACTTCCTGCGAGAAAGTCAGTTCGACTTTGTGACCTCCCTGGAACGGGAGAGTCGGCTCGGTGGAAGTTGGTTCCGTTTCGGGTTTCGAATCGTTCTCAGTGTTCTCGGATGTCGAGGCATCCGCCAGTTCAATCTTCACAGGCTCTGCGAACTCGACGGTTACCCGCCGGGGCTGGACTTCCTCGCCCTCGAAGGCTTGTCCGACCATCTGCTGGATGGTCGGCTGCGCTTCGGCGCCTTCTTCCGGTTCAGCGTCGCGGAGTTTGGTTCGCATGCGGTAGCGTTTGCCGGAGTCTCCCGCATCACCTTCGACCGTGAGCCGTTCGAGTGTGATGGTGCCGAATTCCGCCTCGAGGATTTTTCGGACATCCTCGATGGCGGCTTCTTTTTCCAGTTCGAATGTCACCATCGTTCCGCCGGTAAAGTCGATGTCGTAATTGTCTTCACCCCGGCTGAAAAAGGCGGCGAGTCCTCCCGCGATCAGCAGGCCTGAGCAAACCAGCGCGATTTTCTGGACGCCCAGAAAGTTCCAGTCGGTTCTGCTGCCGGCGATGAATCTTTTCAGATCGAGCATCTTGAGTTCGCCGAGCAGCTTCAGTTTCTCACCCATGTCGAACAGCAATCTGCCAAAGACCAGTACCGAGAACATGCTCATC
>DATKCB010000002.1:0-10860 GCA_035513495.1 Planctomycetaceae bacterium
GCTCAGCAGGAGGTCTGAACGCGTACAAGGCCTTATTGGATGTCCTGCCCGCCAATACAGGTATGGCTTTCGTCGTAATTTCGCACATTACCCCCTCCGCCAATAGTCAGTTGGCTGAAATTCTGTCGCGTCATACCAAAACTGCACTTTCCGACATCAGACTATCTCAGGTGGCAAGGTTTTTCAGGGTCTCGAACAGGCTGCGGATTTTTCGTGACGCGCGTTGGCGGCGAGGAAGCCGCAAAAATGTTTCGTGGAAGACCTGTTTTTTCAGTGTCTTGACCCGGTCCGCGTGGCTCGGACGCCGGGAGGGATCCTCCCACGGACGGTCGTCGCGCTGACGCAGCGTGTTCCCTGAACGCCGCCAACTCCACAACTCCACCAGCGTATGCAGCCACAAACACAAGTGCCAGCACGCCACGTTGCACCACACGTTGCGGACCTGCTGCTGACCCGCCCCGTGAACCTCTTTCACGTCGTGGAAGTTCTGTTCGATGGCCGAGCGGTCCGACACGCTGTCCAGGATCTCGGCCACCCCAAGCTCCGGATCGGTGCTGAAGAACGCCACCCAGCCGCCGTCCGCATCCTTCACGATCACCACGCGGATGGTGCCTCCCGCCGGAGGGTACGTCGCCCGGAACGTCTTGTACGTCACGGACTGGAGCTTGCCGTAGAGCGTCATCTCTTCGGTCGTCCAACCTTGGCGGTGAGCACCGCGCTTCGCCAGCGACAAACGGTTCTTCCCGTACTTGCGGGGACGCCCCTTGCCGCGCCGCCGGAAAGCCTCGGGCAGGTCGAACAAGGCGGCGTCCTTCCGCAACCGGCTGACGACAATCGCTCCGGCGTCTTGCACTCGCTTCAGAAACTCCCGCTTGGCGTAGGCCCCGTCGGCCGCCACGATCACCGGCTTTTCCAGCCAATCGCGGAAGATTTTGACGCACCACTCGACCAGTTCGGACGCCAGTTCGAGTTTGGTCCGGAACGGCCACGGTGCCTTGTCCGCGCGGTCCATCGCCTCCAGGTCGGTTCGCCGCACGTACATCAGCGCCCGCAGCGGCAACCCGAGGCAGCCCCATTTCGGATGTCGCACCAGCCAACTGAGCGTGACCCACACGTGGCCGTAAAGATACTCCGACCCGGCCGGTCCCGGCGTGGGATTGTGATGAATGCCGGCCGCTTCGACCTGCGGCCCGTAACGCTTGGTGGGAGAGTCGTCGATCGCCAGCCGGACGTAGTTTCCGACGTGGCTCCGCGGGACGTGCCTCAGAGCAATCAGCAACAACCGCGTGGAGACGGCGGCGGCGCTGCGTCCCAGTGTTTGCAGAAAGTAGTAGTAATCCTGCCAGTCGTCGCCAACGCGGACCGCCCGCAACCAACTGGAAACGGTGCGGCGTCCCGAGGAGAGGAGCATGCCGAGCAAGACCGGGGCGAGATACTTTCGGCTGCGTCGATCCAAAGCCAGGGTGAGAAGTTCGATCCATTGTGTTATGCTCTCGGGCAGCGTCCATGCAGCCATCGGGGAGTCCTTTCGGAGAGGAGACTGTTTGTGGAAAAACAATTCCTATCCGAAGCCCCCGATGCTGCATAGACCATCTGGAGTCTAGCGAGATGTCAGAAAGTGCAGCCCCTTGGTAAGGGGGAGATTAAGAGGGGGTTTTCGGGCGCGACTTGGATGAACCAGAACCTTGCGCGACGGACGAGGACGTCCATCTTACGGTGCCAATCCTGTTGCGCGGACCGAACGGCGGACGTCGTTGATTACCAGAAAAAAATGACATCGTGCACCTCCTGTCTGTTTCACAACTCGGAACAACTCTGGTCCGATTTTCGACGTAAGTCCAATAACTTTCAAAGGTGGGGAATTTGAAAGATCACATCTTTCCATCTTTGGGATCTTTGGATGAAACCCGAGAGTTTTGGACGGTTTTAAAGTAGTTTCGTAATTATTTCGGAATTCTGCTTGTTTCATGGTTTGCTGTTGCGCGAAACGGAGGATTCAGGATTCAGAGGCTGTTTATCGAACATGATCTTCCCTCCGCTTTCGGCTTTCCGCTTTCCGCTTTCCGCTTTCGTTTTGACATTGGAATTTCGACATTGGACATTTCTCCGCCTTTTGTTTCACACCTCGGTCCAGTTTTTCGCCGTAAGTCCAATAAGTTTCGAACTTGAGCTTTTTGGAGGATGTCAAGTTGTCAAGTTGTCAACTTCGGGCGAAACCCGGGAGTTTTGACCGATTTCGACTTGGTTTGGGAAATATTTCGGATTTTTGCTTGTTTCACTATTCGATGTTGCGCGGCGGGGCCGCGAGGATGTAGGAAGTAGCGAAAGAGACTCGGTTGTCTCCTCCTTGCACGTTAAACCTTCCACCTTAAACCCTTTCGTTTGACATTGGGATTTTGACATTTGACATTCCCCCCTATTCCGCTGTTGTATTCGTCCTCTACTAAAGGTGAGAATGTTGCGCAACAAGTGGTTCCGATCGGGGCGGGAATTCGCCCACGGTTTTGTTTGATCCGGAGCACTTCGGTTTCCAGACGGACGACCGGATGGGGATGAGTTTGTGGTTGGAAGATGAGATTGGGAGCGGAGGGTGTGACATCTTGTTGTTTACGCAGCTCGGCCAGTTCTGAACGAACCGTCCGAGCTACCCTGCTCAGTGGCTGCCCCCGCGCGTTCGCATAAAAATTCGCGAATATGATGGAGAATATCCTTTTTGTTCTTGAATGCGTATGTGCGCGTTTGTAAGTCTGTAAATATCGACAATCGGTAAGTCTCAACGATTAAGGATTTGGTCGAGCAGCCTTTGACTGCTTGGTTATCCCCTCACTTTCGAGGATCCTTACTATGATTATTCGATCCGACAATTCTACCGACTTTGAGAGTCGCAGATTGTCTTCACGCCAATTCTCAGGCTCGAAACGGGTCGTGTTTCTAATCGCACTGCTTGCGGTTTTCGTAATCCCGCTCACTCCTTCTGGCGTGGCGGATGAACCCGAGGTCGATCTGCCGTACGTTATCGAACGGTTGAAGGAATGGCGTAGTTCATTCGCGAACATTCGCGTTGAGTGGGATCTTCTGATCTACCGTAATGGACCGACGGCTCCGTTGTCGGACTGGTCGGCCCCTGATATCGGGGCCGGGGAGCCGATGTTGAAGTGCAAGTGGATCTGGGCCGACGATGGGATGCTTTTCTACGAACTCGCGGGCGATGGACCTGGTGATCGCTCTCGCACAGTGAGCGCCTACAACGGCCGCGAAGGAATGGCTTTCCGCTCCGCATTTCAACCGCAGGATGGGGGTGCGGAAAAGCTCCGTCTGCTGACAGTGCGCGGTCCGGGAACGGGAAAGCCGATCTCCGTCTTTTGTCCCCCCCCACTCGATGGAATGTACTGGAACGGCAGTGTCCGGTGGCTCCCTGAAGTGCTCTCCGACAGGACCTGGATCTCAAGAGGCTTTGAAGAGATCGGCGGGTATCGGTGTCTGCGGCTCGTGACTGCTCCAGACACTCCTGGTCTCGGCTCTCCCAGAAACGTGTGGCTCGATCCCGATCGCGGTTGTCTGGTCCGACGATTTATGAGCACGCGGGACGGCGATGCCGATCTGCCGTGGGTTGATGTCATCGTGGATGAGTTTCAACAGTTGCCCGACGGACAATGGTTCCCGAAACGGGGCCGAATGCAGTTGCAACCGGAACCGATCAACCAATTGTGGGTGGTGACCGACGTGGCTTTCAACGAGCAACTCGACATCAAGCAGTTTCGCCCGCCTGAACCGGAAGACGGCACACTGATGGATGACAGGGGCAGATCGTACGTGCATGGTCAACAGCGAAGAGTTTCAGTTGCGACTGATGTTCCGGATTCTAAAGTCAAACCGTCCGAACGCCAGACGGGACCCACGGCAACTCCCCCCGCTACGATGTGGTGGTGGTCTGCGGGTCTGGCGGTCGTTTCGCTTTTATTCCTGTCCCTCGGCGTCTGGTTTCGATGGCGACGCCGAAATCTGGAGAATGTCCGATGAAATTCCGGCTCTCTTTTCCATTCCGGAATCCGTCGAATCGACACTTTTCCACAAAAGAAAAATCTCATAAAAGTTCGTGAATGTGTACGAAGTTTCCGTTTTTTTTCTTGAATGTGCTGAGCAGGAATGTAAGCGTGTAGCTATCGACATTCGGTAAGTACAGGACTGAGGATTTGATTGACCAATGGTTGACCCGCTTGGTCGTACTACAGCTTCGAAGGGCCTTGCTATGGTGTTTCGATCCAACAATACTGTCGATTTTCGAAGAGGCGGTTTGGCTTCTCGGCGATTCTCTCATTCGAAACGAGTGCTGTTTCTTCTCTCACTTCTTTCGTTCTTCGCATTTCCTCTCTCTCATGCATGTGGTGAAGATGATCCCGATATTGATCTGCCGTACGTCATCGAGCGGTCGAAAGAATGGCGTTCTTCATTCGTCAATTTGCACCTCTCCTGGGAGTTGCGAAGCCTCTCTGACAGCAACGAGCAACCGTTACCGGAATGGTTGCCGCCCGCCGACTGGGAGAATGCACGAATGTTTTTCCGGTTCGAATGGATCTGGGCCGATCACGGAATGAGTCTCTTGGAATCAGAGTCGTTTCTTGATCCGGAAGGAGGCAGCCGTCGCACATTGGATGTGTACAATGTCGAAAAGGAAGTCGCGTTCCGCGCGAACTACCAACGGCCGGAGACGGGGGAGGAATCCCTCAAGGAATTGCGAGTTCGCGGTCTCGGAGTTGGAAAAGGGATTTCAGCTAAGGCTATCGCTCCTTTGAACGGAGTGTATTGGCCAGGCGCCGCGATCTGGTTGCCGGAGGTTCTTGCTTCGAGGGCTTCATGGAAACTGGATGGATTCGAAAACATCAGCGGAGTACGTTGCACCCGCATCGTAGGCAGACCGTTTGAAAACAAAGTTGATGATGAGTCGGTCGAGACCCTCTGGCTCGATCCGAGCCGTGACTACTTAGTGCGCCGATACCTTACATCAGGGCAAATCTCCGCTCCACTGGACTTTATCGTCGATGAGTTCCAGCAATTGCCGAGCGGCATCTGGTTCCCGAAACTCGGTCGTATTCAATTACATTCCAATCCCTACGAAAACCAATTATGGGTCGTGACCGACGTCGCTCTGAACGAAGCCACGAAGGATGAAAAGTTCACTCCCCCCGAACCTGAAATAGGAACTCTCGTTGATCGTAATGGAATGGTATTTAAGCAAGGTGATTCCTCTCGGACAGCACAAAGTCTGAATGCTCCGAACTCTGAAACAACGCCGCTACAAGATTTGTATCTCGCGAAACCTCCGTCTTCGCATTGGTTCTTGTGGTCGATCGCTCTCGCGATTACGTCTGTACTTTTCCTGATTGCCGGTCTCTGGTTCCGGCGTAAGCAACTTGAGGATCAATCATGAGAATACACTATTGGTTTTTTATCGTTGCAGTAGTCTCAGCATTTTCTGCGGCAAGCTTCGGTATCGCAGCAATTTCCGATGATGAATATTGCATGGGAACACCGGTTCCTGCTTGTCCGAGTCCTTGCGGTTGTCCGACAGTTACTCCAAACGACGTTTGCGTTGCGACTTTGCCGGTTTCTGGAACAAACGAGACAACTGATTATTACTGCATCAGTTGGCCTGATGTGCAATGTGATTCATCACCGGGAGTAAGTTGTGGTGGTGAAGTATGGTTATGCCCCAGTTGCTTCAACTGCGCCACATCCTGTTCCTGCCAACCAGGATTCGGAGACTTTTGCACTCCCACAGAAAAACATGGTTTCTGCAACAATAGCTATGGTTGCAGTACGATATTCTAGACAACACATATTTCTTCTGATCATACTTCAATAGGAACGCCCGATGATTAAAGGGCCTCGTATTTTGGTAGTCGTGATGCTTCTGGTAGCGCTGTCTCTGTGCGCCAGATATCTGATCATCGCCCGGTCAAATTCTGCCGCAAATGAAATCGGTGTCGAAGTGCAACGCGTGAGTCCGACTGGCGATATCGATGCCGAGATTGAATGCGATAGTTTGGCGCACGTCGAATTTTCTTACGAGTTATTGAACCGGAGTTCAAAGCCAATCTCGAACTTGAAGCTTGGCTTAAGTTGCGGATGCGAATCGATAGGAACACTTCCAACCCAAATCGATCCGGGCGAAAGTGCGTCAGTTCGATTTCGCCTGCGTGCTCCTCAAGTCGGCAAATTAAGCAGACAAATTCCTGTGATGGCCGACGGATACAGTGATGCCATTCTCGTCTTGAACCCGGTACTGTACGTCAGGTTTGTGTCTCCTGTGTTACTAGGAGCTTCGCAGGGGCTGAATCTCACATTTTTCAAAGGGGACGATTCGCCGAGAGAGTTGCAGCTTGAAACGATCGAACGGAAAAAGAGCAAATCGTGGATTACAGGATTAAATTTTTCTCCTCCCTTGGAACTTGAAATTATTTCGGCTCGTATGGAGGAATTGCCCGAAACCGATCCGAATTATTCACGCAGACGGTACTTTTTCAAACTTGTCAATCATTCCGCAGATATTGGCGAAAATCATGTAAATGTGACGTTAAAAACTCGCGACGACTCCTCGGAAGCAGTGGATCCGCTGCCTCTAAACGTGACGGTTTTTGATTCCGTAGCCATTATTCCCAATCCCATTGTCTTTCGCACAGATTCGAACTCCAAGCAACTTTCTAAACGAGTACAGGTCATCCATCGCAACAAATATGCGAGATCGAGTGTCCTGAAATTCGATCCGAGCCTGATTCTCGTACAACCGGAGGAGAACGACAACAATGCGATTCAAACATTTAGTGTCGAAACGGTAAACGATACGCTCCAACCCTATGAATCCGAAGTGATTTTCGATGTGGGTAACGGAGAGTCAAGATCCCTGCTGGTCCGATACCTGGGGCGAGAGTAATTGCGGTAACCGGGAGAACTGCATGCTTGTCAATTCGTCAACATTTTCCGATCGCCGGCGGTGTTCCGGATTCACGATCGTCGAACTCATGGTTGCGCTGTCGGTCATCAGCCTGCTGCTCGCCCTGCTTCTGCCTGCGGTCCAAAGCGCACGCGAATCGGCGCGAAGAACGCAGTGCCTCGATAACCTGAGACAGTTCGGATTGGCTGCGCAGAATCGCGCTTCTGCACACCACGATCGGCTGCCCGAAACGTCCACAAACGCTTTCGACCGGAGGCGTGGAAAATTTCTGGGATCGGTTTCTCCCCATCGGGAACTGCTTCCGTTTCTGGATCAGGGGCGTTGGGTTTCCGAGATCGACTATCAGGACATTACGATCAATGGGACAAATAATCCGCCTCCCGTCGATGGAAATCCCGTGCTACGGAAGTTATTGGAAACTCGCATCGGGGTGTTTCTCTGTCCGTCCGATGTGCAACGTCCCGGTGCGACGAATTATCGAGCCAACATGGGTTACGGTCCCGGCGTATTCGGTCCCGAACCGCCGGCGATTGCGGGGTTCGATGGAAACGTGGCCGGTGCTTTCGTTCATGCCCGCGAAGTCTCATTCGCGGAGTTTAGCGACGGATTAACGAACACGATTCTGTTCAGCGAAAAACTGATCGGTGACGGCGATCCGGGCCGCTTCACTCCCTGGACCGACTTTTTCTATTCGGGCGAAAATATCACCTCCGACGATCGAGCCGTGCAAATCTGCGGGTCTCTGTCGCAACGCGATCCACCTCATTCGTCCTACGCGGGATGGGCTTGGTTCTACGGGGGGTGGAACACCACCTGGTACAATCACATCCTGACCCCGAACTCACCCATTCCGGATTGCGGCGGTGGCAACGATCATATGGCAGGAGGTGGGCCAGGTGTTTACTCGGCCCGAAGCTATCATCCGGGAGGGGTCAATGCGGTTCTCGCCGACGGATCCTCGCGCTTCATTGCTGAGGAGATCGATCTTTCAGTCTGGCGTGCTCTCTCGACCCGCAAAGGAGGAGAAATGCTCGGAGATGCCTTTTGAAATGAATTGCACTAAATTCTTACAGATCGAATGATCTTCGAAACTTTGCCGCGAAACAAGGAACGGTAGCTTATTACCGTCACGTTGTGCCCCCTTCAGCTTCGCCAGCGAGGGAGATAGAAGGGGACGCAGTTCATTGACGCCAGAAGTTTGGGAGATTGAACGTGCATACACAGTCTGCCGCGTCGCATTGACCGAGGCGATGAAATACGGATTGCGGAGCGAGCGTGTGGTCACCAGATGAATTTCGCGCCCGAACACGGAGGAATGGGGCATGGGGACGCAGCTCTTTTAGTTCTTTCAAAACCCTGGCTTTTCAATCGATCGCCGAAGCTTCCCGCTCAACCGACGAAACCTTCCGCGCGACGACCGTCAAGCGGCCTCCTTGTCGTACGAGAGCCAGAAATTTTGCGAGGGGGGACAGGAGCAGGGTTCCTGCGAGGCGTGGGTTGTCGGTGAAATCGAGTAGACGCTGGCCCCAGGTTCGGCGGGGGAAGTAATCACGGAGCCACATGCCGAGGCTGGCGACGATGTTGTTCGTGTTGGACTGGTGCAGGATGCGGACGTCGTCGAAACCGACTTCCTTCAAGAGGCGTCGCAGCACGCGGGGGGTGAAGTGTTGCAGGTGGCGGGGGAGTTCGAGTCCGCGCCAGTAGCCGCGAAAGACGAAGCGTTCCCAGCAGGCGAAGTTGGGGACCGAAAAGATCAATTGGCCCCGCTCGGCGAGGATGCGATAGATTTCTGCCAGCGCGCGCTGCGGGTCGTGCAGATGTTCCAGCACCATCAGGGCGAACACGGCGTCGAACCGGGCGGACTCGAACCGGGCGGATTCGAGCGTTCCGGTATGCACGCGAAACCCGCGGTCTCGCGCGACTTGTGCGGGGGCTTCCGCGATTTCGACTCCTTCGGCGTCCCAGCCGCGCTGGCGGAGTTTCTCCAGCAAGCCACCCGAACTGCAACCGACATCGAGCGCAGTACGGGGAGCGGGAACGTCCTCGGGAAAATAAAACGCCCGATCGTTCATCAGCCAGTGATAGAGCGGTTTCAGTCCGGGAATCCCCTTCGCCCAGCGGCTGAGATACCAGGGGCGTTTGGTTTCGGTGGAAGACGTATTCGAGCCGGGCGTTTCTGTTTCGGGTTGTTGTTCCGCGGGCTGTTCTCCCGTTTGATAGGGTCCGTAATGATCGGGATAACATTTCGTGATGTCGGCCAGCGTCGGGCGGGGATTCAGATAGACGTGGCGGCACGCGGCGCAGCGCACGACGGGGAAGTCTCCCGGAATATGATAGAGGGGATCCCGTCCCACGAAGAGCAATTTGTGTTCATCGCTGCCGCACAGCGGACAGGCGACCGTTTCCAGTTCCAGCGATAGGTCGGGGGATTCGCTCACGATCGAAACTCTGCCTCGTCAGGATGGAATATTCGTCTCGCCGGATGAGGAGGAACGCTTGCCGAACACAAACCGCATCGCGCGGCGCGCGAACGGGTCGCCGAGTGCGGCTTGAAGTCCGACGTAACTGAGCACGGCGAGCGTCACGCCGAGGAGCACGCGGATCGACGAAGGGACCGACATCACGAGCGCGGCCAGACCGACCGAAACGGCGGTGGCGGCGAGCGTGCGCAGCAGCGTCTTCCACAGTCCGGAATCCCGCTCGAGCAGCCCCAGTTTCCACATGCAGACCAGCAGGATCGCCATGCTGAGGAGCCGATAGAGCGACGTGACGGAGACCAGTCCCGTCGCGCCCAGCGAATCCAGAAACACGACTTTGATGATTGTGCCGAGCGTGAAACTCGTCACGCCGACGATCGTGGGGATCCAGTTTCGGCCCATCGCGTAGAACGTGCGGGCGGAGATTTCGCCGACCCCGGCCGCCAGAATCACGCCTCCGTACAGGATCAGCATCTGTGAAACGGCGTCGGAATCCGCCGACGTGAAGACTCCGCGTTCGAACAGCACCTGGATGATCGTCTTTCCGCAGACGGCGATGCCCGCCAGGATCGGAATTGTGATGACCGTCAGAAACCGCCAGCACTCCTGGAGGTCGGTGCGGAGCGAATCCCAGTCCTTCTTCGAGGCGTGTTCGGCGAACGCGGGAAAGATCACGATCGACAATCCGCTCGTGGCGAGCGCGACGACCGATGTCGCGATCCGCCAGGCGTAGCCCATCCGGGAGATGCTCCCCGGCGTCAGTTCCGCTCCCAGCAGCCGATCGACGAAGACGTCGACGCGGAGCACCGCCGCCGCGAGACAGAGCGGGATCGCGAGAATCCAGAACTGTTTCCACTGACTGGTTCCGGCTGTTTCGGCGTGACTCGCAAACGGGGGGTACTGCCAGAGCAGCATCCCGACCGAACAGAGCGTCCCCCACAATACTGTGGCAGCGAGAGTCGAAATCGTCGGTGCGGGCGAAAGCAGAAACAGCACGATGGTCACGACCGGTCCCACCACTCCCGAGAGAGCGGGCCAGACAAATCGGCGGCGGACGTGTTCGACCCCGAACATGAACCCGGTGAAGGCATTGAGGGGAATCAGCCACGTGAGCGTTTCGAGCGCGTCGATCGCTTGCCGGGATTGATCGGGTGAGAAACTCGAAAAAAGAAACTCGATGAGCGGTTCTGCGCCGAGCTTAATTCCTCCAGCGATCAGCGCTGCCAGAACCGTCAGCTTCAAGCCGAGCCGCGCAATGGCCGACTCGGCGATTCGATGTTCGTGCCGGGCCAGGAGGTCGCTGTAGATCGGCACGACGATTGTCGAAATCAGTCCCGAGAAAATTCCCCCCAGCATGAGGGGAATGCTGTAGGCGGCGAGATAGGCGTCCATCGCTTCGGACGTTCCGAAGGCCCGGGCGAGAATCAGTTG
>DATKCB010000003.1:0-7301 GCA_035513495.1 Planctomycetaceae bacterium
CCGCCATATCCTTGAACCTTCCTGGAAAATCAACGAGAAATTTCAGACTTGGATCTTCGTGACCGACGAAGGGAAAGTCGTGACCGGGATGGTCCTCGAAGAAAACGACGAGACCGTCAAGCTGATCGAAAACCCGCTCGCAAAAACGCCGCCGATCACGCTGCGAAAAAGTGACGTTGAGGACCGTAAGAAATCTCCCACCTCACTGATGCCGAAAGGCCTGTTAGATCGCCTCCGCCGCGAAGAGATTCTCGATCTGTTGGCGTATGTGATTTCCGGCGGAAAGGCAGATCACATGTTCTTTCAGCATCATCACTGAATGAATCGACTCAAAACTCCGTTTCCGCCACAAACAGACACCCCGCGTTCGGCGAGAGCTGCCGCTGCTTTTCTTCGGACATCCCTTCCACCGCCGTGGTGATCACCAATTTGATTTTTCCTTCGTGTTCGATCAGTAACGGACAGGTCGCGCGGGGAGACTTGGGTGTCTGCCAGATCGTCAGACATTCTCCCGTCTCGAGCGAGTAGTGCCGGGTTTCTCCGTACTCGGCATCCTCGGGATTATAGAACGAAATGATCGCTCCGTTTTGATCCGGGGCCATGATCATTCCATCCGGAAATGCGGGGACGTCGTTCAAATCGAGAACCGTCCCCGGTTCGGGGGCGGTTCCCTGTTCGACATCGACTCGGTAGACGACGATTTTTTTCGTCGGAGTATCGATATCAAGCAGAGCGTGTCCCCAATCGGTTTTGTGAATGATTTTCCCGTTCGAACAGGTCTGTCCGCCGTTCAGCTTCGACAATTTCTGTTGCTGCTTGTGCCAGAGAAAAAGTCCCGCGATCGGCTTGGTGAAGGTCAGTTCTTTCGTCCCGAAGATCACTCCTTCCGGAAAATCGACTCCGTCGTTGATGATCGTCCCTTCGACGTCGCCGTCAATTCCATCGATCAGGATTCGACTTCCGCCCGTCTCGATGTTGAACACAATCAGCCGTCGCTCGAAGCCAATCAGAAACTCGACAGGGTTCTCGGTCGGAAACGCGAATCCCGGACGTCCGTCGAGGGGATAATGCTGGTTCTCGCCGGTGTTCAGATCGAAAATGTTGAGCGAACCGACGGTACTCTCCGGTCCGTGTTGGATTCCCACCCAACTGAAGCGTGCGTGTCCGAGATCGATCGGGCCTTCCGGCAGGTGTCGCAGTTCGGCGGTGTCGGGGCGAAACAGTACATCGGCCTGAATGATCTGCATGGAGAATCCTCCAAGAAAGTTTGTGTTCGATGGCGTCTCAGAGTACAAAGGAAGCATAGGAGATCGTCTCCCACCCCCGCAACCATCCCCGAATCCCTCCGAGGAACTATTTCCATGAATCATTCGTTTTCGCGTCGCGATTTTCTGAAGGCTTCCGCTCTGACGGGCGCCGGTTTGTTCGTCAATCCGGGAGTCGTCAAGGCTTCCCGGTCGGTTAACGAAAAACTGAACATCGCGGCAGTCGGAACGCAGAATCGGGCGTTCGCGAACATCAATGGCTGCATGGAAGAAAACATCGTCGCTCTGTGCGACATCGATTCGAACCTGCTCGGGAAGGCGGCGGAAGTCCTCCCTGAGGCTCGGAAGTATCGCGACTTTCGCATCATGCTCGAGCAGGAAGAAAACAAGATCGACGCGGTCCTCGTCGGGACTCCTGACCACTGCCACGCTCCCGCTGCAGCGATGGCACTGCGGATGAAGAAACACGTCTACTGCGAAAAACCGCTGACGCATACTGTCCTCGAAGCGCGGACGCTGGCGAATCTCGCCAAGGAAAACAACCTCATCACACAGATGGGGACGCAGATTCACGCGGGCGACAATTACCGCCGCGTGGTCGAACTGGTTCAGTCGGGCGCGATCGGGAAGATCGAGCGGGTCCACGTGTGGGTTCCGGCCGTTTACAATCAAGGCTTTTACAAACCCGCCGAAAAACCGGCGAACGTCGATTGGGATTTGTGGCTCGGTCCGGCTCCCGAGCGTCCCTATTCCTCGGACGTGCATCCATTCAAGTGGCGGAACTTCTGGGATTACGGAACCGGCGGACTCGGCGACTTCGGCTGTCATTACATGGACCTCGTCCACTGGGCGCTCGATCTCCGCGCTCCGACAAAAATCTCGGCGCAGGGCTCGCCGGTCAGCGCGACAAGTTGTCCGAGTTACGTCATCGCGGACTACCACTATCCCGCCCGCGACGACATGCCGCCGGTGCATCTCACCTGGTACGACGGTGGCAAACGGCCCGTAATCGACGGCAAGCCGATCGAGGCAGGTTCGGGTCAACTCTTCATCGGCGACAAGGGGATGATCCTCTCGAATTACAGCCAATACAAACTTCTCCCCGAAGACAAGTTCAAGGACTTCGAACCGCCGGAACAATCCCTCGCCGCGTCGATCGGCCATCACAAGGAATGGACCAACGCGATCAAAACCGGCGGAACCACCACCTGCAACTTCGACTACTCGGGCGCGCTGACCGAAGCGGTTCTCCTGGGAACAGTCGCCTACCGATCGGGACAGGAGCTCGAATGGGATGCCAAGCATTTGAAGGTCACCAACTCGGTCGAAGCACAGCATCTGATACACAAAGAGTACCGCAAGGGCTGGACACTCTAAACGCGAGTGAAAGGTGAAAGACTAGAAAGTAGAAGGTGATTTGGACTCACTTGAGTGAAAACGGCTCGCCGTGCGGTTAACAGACAACGATCTTCTCATGCATTCGATCAATCGATTCAACATTTCAACAACTGCGCCTTCGCGATTCTTCGCGTCTTCGCGTCTTTGCGTCATAATTCTTCCACTGCTCTGCTTGTTGTTCATTTCGGGGTCACTCACCGCCGCCGAGATCGACTTCGACCGGCAGATCGCTCCGCTGCTGGCCCAGAAATGTCTCGTCTGTCACGACTCGCGGGAGACAAAGGGCGGACTCGATCTTTCTGCGAAAGCAACGGCTCTCAAAGGAGGTGAATCGGGGGTGGTTCTCATTCCGGGAAAATTGGACGAGAGCTACCTGTGGGAACGAATTTCCTCCGACGAAATGCCTCCCAAGCATCCACTCTCGGACGATGAAAAATCTCTGTTCAAAACCTGGATCGAACAGGGGGCGAAGTGGGGAACCGATCCGATCGATCCGTTCGCGTTCACGACCGATGCGCGTGCGGGCTACGACTGGTGGTCGCTTCAGAAACTGACGAAACCCTCCGTTCCTCACGAGTTCGCCACTGACTCGGTCAATCCCATCGATGCGTTCGTTCGTCGGCGTTTGTCCGAACGGAAGCTGATTCCTTCTCCGCCCGCTGACCGCCGCACTCTGATCCGTCGCGTTTCGTTCGATCTGATTGGACTTCCTCCGACTCCCGCCGAAGTCGAATCTTTCGTGGCCGATGAATCCCCCGACGCTTACGAGCGACTCGTTGATCGGTTGCTGCAATCGCCTCATTATGGAGAACGCTGGGCAAGGCACTGGCTCGATCTGGCCCGGTTCGGAGAGAGTCAGGGATTCGAACGGGACAAGATTCGCGAGAACGCCTGGCCGTATCGCGACTGGGTCATCGAAGCGCTCAATCACGATCTCCCTTACGATGAATTCGTCCGGCAGCAACTGGCGGGCGACGCGCTGCACCCCAACGATGCGGCTGCGATTACTGCGACTGGTTTCCTCGTTGCGGCACCTTATGACGAAGTCGGACAGAGTCAGCAGTCGGCGACGATGCGGGCGGTCGTCCGGCAGGATGAACTCGAAGACATTGTCGGGACCGTCGGTCAGACGTTTCTCGGATTGACGGTTAACTGCGCTCGCTGCCACGACCATAAATTCGATCCGGTGACTCAGCAGGAATATTATCAACTGGTTGCCGCGCTGGCGGGTGTTCGTCACGGAGAACGCAAGGTCAACGATCCTGAGAATCTGAAGCGG
Source organism: Planctomycetaceae bacterium (assembly GCA_035513495.1). Taxonomy (GTDB): domain Bacteria; phylum Planctomycetota; class Planctomycetia; order Planctomycetales; family Planctomycetaceae; genus DATKCB01. The sequence goes on from DATKCB010000003.1 coordinate 3,943, forward strand.
GCGAAGGAACTTCAGAAACAGCTCGATTCTCTCCGGACGAAAATCGCGGAACGCTTCGAAGCCACACGACAGGAGATTCTGTCGAACATCAACCTGACACCACCTCCGAAAACTCCCCAGCCGATCGCTCGCTGGTCGTTCGACAGTGATTTTCGCGACGAACTCGGCGAACTGCATCTGTCCCCCGTCGGGGGAGCGCAGCTTGTCGAAGGTCGGCTCGTACTCGATGGCAAACAGAGCTACGCAAAGTCGGTCGCTCTCGCGGTCCCGCTGGCCGAAAAAACATTGGAGGCGTGGGTTCAAGTCGGCGACCTCCAGCAGCGGGGAGGTGGCGTTCTCAACGTCCAGACCCTCGACGGCAATCTTTTTGACGCGATCGTGTACGGCGAGCAGGAACCAATAAAATGGATGGCCGGGAGTAACGGTTTTGTCCGAACCAAATCGTTCGAAGGCCCCGACGAAGCCGACGCGCTGAATGATCCGGTTCACATCGCGATTGTCTACCAGAAGGACGGAACGATTCTCGGATACCGCAATGGCGAACCGTACGGCAAACCGTACAAGTCGGCCGGCTTGCAGAAGTTTCAGGCGAATGAAACGCAAGTGTTGCTCGGTTTGCGGCATGGAACCTCCGCTGGCGGGAATCGGCTGTTCCAGGGTTCGATCGACATGGCTCAACTCTACGACAGGGCACTCTCTCCCGAAGAAATCGCGGCCTCGGCGGGACGCACTGACTACGTTCCCCGAAAAATACTGCTCGCCAAAATGTCGGACGCCGAGAGAAAACAGATCTCCGAGTGGGAAACCGAAGTCGCGTCGCTCAGCGAAACGATCGCTCGCCTCCGGGACTCTCGCGTCTACGCGGTCGTTCCCAAACCACCCGAGCCGACGCATCTGCTGCTGCGAGGAAATCCCACCTCTCCTGCCGACGAAGTCGTCCCGCACGGAATTGCATCGCTGTCGGGACTCTCTCCTGATTTCGGACTGGCCGGCGATTCCACCGACGCCGAGCGTCGCAAGCGACTTGCCGACTGGATCACGTCGCCCGACAATCCGCTCTTCGCGCGGGTCATTGTCAACCGACTCTGGCACTATCATTACGGGATCGGTCTCGTCGATTCTCCGAACGATTTCGGATTCAACGGAGGACGTCCGACTCATCCCGAGCTGCTCGATTTTCTGGCGAGTTCGCTGATCGAAAACGGATATAGTCTCAAAGCAATGCATCGGTTAATTGTCACTTCGGAGACATATCGTCAGTCGTCGCGACCGCGCGAAGAGTGTCTTGCGGTCGATGCCGACAATCGTCTGTTGTGGCGATTCGCTCCGCAACGGCTCGAAGCCGAAGTGCTGCGGGATACGATTCTGAAAGTTTCGGGACAACTCAATCCTCAACTTGGCGGCCCTCCGTTTCGGGACTTCGAGACGTTCAATTTCAATTCGCAGTTCTACGTGATGCAGGACAAGGCCGGGCCGGAATTCGACCGCCGCACGATTTACCGGATGTGGATCCGCTCGGGACGGAACGGCTTTCTGGACGCCTTCGACTGCCCCGATCCCTCGACGACCGCACCGAAACGCGCCGTCACGACGACTCCGACGCAGTCGCTCAGTCTGCTCAACAACTCGTTTGTGTTGCGGATGGCCGACAATCTCGCCGAACGGATCGCCAAGGACGAACCAGACCGTTCGCAACAGATCGTCGCGGTGTATCGACAGGCGTTGCAGCGAACAACTGCCGACGCCGAACTCGCCCGGGTCGAGCCGTTTGTGGCGGAACACGGTCTCGCCGCGTTCGTACGAATTCTGTTCAACAGCAACGAGTTTGTGTTCGTCGAGTAAACACCCGACAAACGGCCCCATGAAACCCAGCGAACTCAAATCGATTCTTTCCCACTGGCCGAAACCGTTCCCGTCCGCGAACCTCGTCGATCGACACCGGGGATTCAGTGGAGCCATCGTCTATCGGCTCGACGTACAGGGCGAACATTTCGCGCTGCGGGAATGGCGGAAGGATCAGATTCCCGTGGAGCGATTGCAGGGACTGCACGGCTTGCTCCGTTTTGTATTCGATCGAGGAATCACTCAGGTCAGCGTTCCGGTTCCGACGACGAAACACCAGACGTTCCACCAGCGCTACGGTGTCTTCCGCCAGATCGAACCGTGGATGCCGGGCCGCGCCGACTTTCGCGAGGATCCCAGCGACGAAAAACTCCGCTCAGCGATGCGGACGCTCGCCCGGTTTCATCTCGCCGCGAACGAGTTTGCAGCGGATTCGGAATGCTCGGAATGGTTCAGCGTGCAGCGGGAAGCACGTTCTCCCACGATCGGGGAGCGATTGGAGCGTCTCGAATATTCGCTCAGTTACTCCGGTGATCCGTTCCTCCTGCGGCAGATCGATCAAATCCCCGTCTCGGTAGGAATCAAATCCGCACTGCACGCAGTACTCTCCGCCCTGGAGACACACGGTCCGTCGGTGCGTGAGGAACTGCAATCCTTGCACTCCTCGAAATTTCGTCTGCAACCTTCGTTGCGGGACGTCTGGCACGATCACATATTGTTCGAAGGCGACGAAGTGACCGGGCTGATCGATCCGAGCGCCTGCCGTTCGGAAAACCCGGTGATCGACCTGTCGCGACTGCTGGTCAGCTTCGACGTCTCCGACCGCACGGGGTTCGCGCTGGATGTCTACGAACAACTCCGCCCGCTGACTCCCGACGAACACCGCCTGCGCCGGGTTTTCGACCGCAGCCAGTTCGTGTTGGGCGGAGTGACGTGGATCGAGCGCCTCGTCACGGGACTCATCGATCCTGACAGTCTCGAACGGATCGAAACACGTCTGAACGAGATCATCGGACGGTTGCCTCTGCTGGAATCGTAATCCGGCGCAACACGATCGCTGGATTCAGCCGGTGATTATTAATTACACAAATTGCCAAAGAACTGAACGGAGCTTGTTTCGGAAGTCGCGTTGATGTTGGTCAAAATTCCCCGGGGTTTTCGAACTTGTGGAATTTGTAAGATCAAAACTTCAAAAGTTCAAAAGTTCGAGCGAAACCCGAGAGTTATGGACGTTTTTAAAGTAGTTCGGGAAATATTTTGGATATTGGCTTGTTTCATTTTCGGACGTTGCGCGGCGCGGCCGGGAGGATGTAGGAATTAGTGATCACGTACGGATGGCGTTCCTTGAATCTTGAACATTTCACCTTGAACATTTCCCCTGAACATGGGGATTTTGACATTGGACATGCCCCAAGGCTTGATTCACGAAACTGTTTATCGCTGTTAAGATGACCCAGTCTCATTTGGTCATCTTGCAAGATTGGCATCTTGCCACCTTACGTTTTCCTGGGATTCAC
>DATKCB010000004.1:0-4757 GCA_035513495.1 Planctomycetaceae bacterium
ATACGAACAAAAGAAAAAGCAGTCCAAGAACGACAAGCAGCACCAGATTCAGGTCAAGGAAGTCCGGTTGCGCCCCAAAACCGGAGCGCACGACATCGAGTTCAAATTGAAACGCGCCCGCAAGTTTCTGGAGGGCAAGGACAAAGTCAAAGTGACCGTTCTGTTTCGAGGCCGCGAAAACGCACATCACGATCGCGGTCACGAGATGCTCGTGGAATTCATGCACAGCCTGGAAGACATCGCCAAGGCGGAAAAGCTTCCCGGGATGGATAATCCCCGGCAAATGTCGCTGATTCTCGCCCCCCGCTGACGTGCGATTTTCTTTGCAAATTCGCAGAAATCGAAATTTTCCCGCACTCCCGGTCGAAAACGGGCTGTGTCGGTAGCATCGGCGGGCGAACTCCTGTTATACTCACCGTTTCGGCGACGAGAACACGATTTTCTCAACGCCTTTTTTGTATCGATATCGAAATCACAAGCGATCGAGATCATGCCCAAGCAGAAAACACATAAGGGAATGAAGAAGCGGTTCAAGATTACCGCTTCGGGAAAAGCGCGGCATCGCAAAGCCTACCGCGGACACCTGATGAGCCATAAAAGCGGAAAGCAGGTGCGTCAACGCCGCAACGACGGGATCGTGATCGGTGCGTTCGCGAAACACATCCGCGAATGTCTGGCACCCGGCGATTAGTCTTTTCTGCGTCTTGTTGCAATCCCTTTCTTCTCATTGATTTGACTGAGACTAGACCGATGCGAGTAACGATTGGAGCGGCCCGCCGCCGTAAGAAAAAGCGAATCTTCAAAGAAGCCAAAGGGAACTTCGGCGGACGCAGTAAGCTGCTGCGAACTGTCAAAGAGACCATTCTCAAGTCGCGGATGTACGCCTTTCGCGACCGCCGGACCTTCAAACGCGAAATGCGCCGACTGTGGATCACCCGCATCACGGCGGCCTGTAAGATGCGCGGAATGAACTATTCCGAATTCATTCATCTCGCGTCCAAAGCCGGGATCGGGCTTAACCGCAAGTCGCTGTCCGAACTGGCGATTCACAATCCCCAGGTGTTCGACGAAATTTTTGAACTCGCCTGTGCGGCCCGGAACTGATCCGAGGCAGACTTCGCGATGGCAATTCTGTCATACCCGGCCGCTTTCAAAAACATTGCCTCCTCGGCGGTTTTTGAAAGCGGCTGTTTGATTTCCATAGACGCTGAGATTTCTCATGGATGCCTTGCAGGCTTTCGCCGAGTACGAACAGGATGCCCTGACTGCCATCGCGACGGCTGCGAACGCCGCCGAAATCGAAGCGGTCCGGATCGAATTCCTGGGCAAAAAGAAGGGCCGCCTCAAAACGCTGCAGACCGAACTCGGGAAAGTCTCGAACGAAGATCGCCCGGTCGTCGGTAAGAAATTCAACGAAGTCAAAAACCGGGTCGAATCTGCTCTCAATGAAAAGAAACAAACTCTGGAACAGCCTCGCGAGGCACTCTCCGCAGTCGACATCACGCTCCCGGGATCCGCGCGCAAACTCGGCAAACGGCATCCGCTCAGTCAGACGATCGAAGAGTTTAAGGAGCTGACGGGACGGCTCGGGTTCGAAGTCGTCGACGGTCCTGAAATTGAAGACGAGTTCCACAATTTCATCGCCCTCAACATTCCGGAAGATCACCCGGCCCGCGATCCGCTCGAGAATTTCTATCTCGCAACGGCCAACGCGGCGTCAGGATCGACCGGTCCGTCATTGCTGCGAAGCCAGACGTCGACTGTCCAGATTCGCGTGATGCAGAATCGCAAACCCCCAGTGAGAATTGTGTCGGTCGGTCGCGTCTATCGCCCGGATACGATCGACGCCACGCACTCGTGCATGTTCCATCAGATGGAAGGATTGATGGTCGGTGACGATGTGACGATGGCGCAGCTCAAGTCGGTTCTGCTGATGTTTGCTCAATCCTATCTGGGAGCGCACGTCGAGATTCGATTCCGTCCTTCGTTTTTTCCGTTTACCGAACCTTCGGTCGAGGTCGATATGAGGTGGGGTGACGACTGGCTCGAAGTCGGGGGAGCCGGCATGGTCGATCCCAACGTCCTGCGTGCCGTTGGTTACGATCCCGAAGCGGTGACCGGTTTCGCGTTCGGACTGGGGATCGAACGCTTCTGCATGCAACGGCACAACATCAAGGACATCCGCCGCTTTTACGAAAACGATCTCCGCTTTCTCGATCAGTTTTAGCGGTCTCCGAGAAATTTTTGAATCGAGCAGAACTTCAGGTAATCGCCATATGCCGCCTTCAGATCGAGGGGTTGATCCTTCGGTGAAGAATGAATTAGGATGCCGTAACGCAACCGGAGGTTCTCGCCTGGTTTTACAATCAGCTTGCTGAGATCACCCTTCTGCATCGCTTTTCGTCCGAACGGGTTGGCGGCGACGAAACCGTAATCGCGTGCGTGAAACCAGCTCGGTCGGAAATTGTCGGGATGGCACATGATCGTCATCCCGATGCGTTCGTCTCCGACGACACCGCTGTAATCGCACCAGTCGGCAGCTTGGCTCCAGATTTTTCCAGCACCCGCGCGTCCCTCGGAGTCAGACAAGCGGCCGCGTTCGACTTCACTGATGGCAGTCGTCACGCGGACTCCCAAACCCATTTCTTCCTGATCGCCGAAGTAGAATTCTGAATCGGAGGTAAACGTCGAATCCCATTCCAGGAGATACGCATTGTCGAGAACGTGCAAGAAGCAGCGGAACCGTTCTTTGCAGAGGAGGCTTCCATCGGGACGCAGATAATGCTTCTCTTCGAAAAACCCGCCTGTTCCCGCGGGTTGATCCGGAGGATCGGCGAACCCTTGATGAACGATGCGAGCCTTGTTTCGCCAGAAGTCTTCCCCGTCGAGATCGCCGAAAGCCAGCCAGATTCCGGGATGCATCGTGTCATGATCGGTGCGGTCGATATCCTTGAGCGGGGGATGATTCCGTGTGACCTGTTGCCCGCCGGGTGCCTTCACATGCGCAAAATAAGGCCGCGATATGTTCTCATCCCGAAACACGTAAGTCGCCACCGGTTTTCGATCGACCGTCACAATCAGTTGGTTTTGTTCCTTGCGAAAACTGACGATACCCTTTGGTTCCTCTTCCGCACCAGTCCTCGCACCGATCGAGACGACAGCCAGACAAGCCCAAATACACGCACGATCCAAGGATCGAAAAGGTGACATCGCACCGCTCCGGTTGCGGAAGTTCGAGAATTCCAATCAGGGATCGACCCCGCTCAGTCGCCGGTTCGAATCCGCATCTTGCGGAGTTTGAGCGGCAATCCGTGATCCTGAAAACTGATCGCACCTTTGTCAGGTTTTCCCTTGAGGTTGGGGTGATCCAGTTTGACCTCGTTGACGGTTACTCCATTCAGTTTGACGGTAAGCGAATCGCCTTTGACGGCGATCAGGAATTTGTTCCACTGCCCGGCAGGTTTGGCGGAGTTTTTGGTGGGTGGAATCCCGGGGATGATGCCTCCCGAATCGTGATCGGTCAGTTTGGCATCTGCCGGTTTCGAACCCGAGTCGTAAATCTGGACTTCGATCCCGGTCTTCACAGGGTCTTTGGGGTCTCCCACGTTGAAGTAAAAGCCGCTGTTTCCTTTAGGTTCAACCAGATATTCAAATTCGAATTCGAAATCGTCGTACTCACCATTCAGGCGGAGATAAGCATCGTACCGCTGCCAACCCGATTCCCCTTCGCGCGGCACGAGCGACACCACCCCATCGTCGTTGACTTTCCAGTTTCCGGTGGTCTTCCAGTTTTCCGATAGATCATTGTTCGGCAGGAGATCTCGCCATTCGGCAGCCGATCCCAGCGTCGCGCAACTCAGGCAAATCGCCAACGAAGTACACACAGTTTTCATGGAACGCATCGGTCTTCTCTCCTGTTAAGGCCAGATTTACTCCCCTGATTGGATCGAGTTTGAATCGAGAACTCAAGGAGAATTTCAAAGTGCGAATCAATTCTATCGTGTACGCGACGATCGTGTCGTGGCGATCAGTGAGAAAATCAAGGACAATAAAATGCCCTTGCCGTGTCGCCTGTCGCTGCTGCTTGAACATCGAGCCGAACTTCGACATACTTTGCGTGTCGGGAGAAATGCATGGTTTTCAACTTCGATTTTCGAGAGTCAACGCGAACTTCGAAGAATTGACAGCCCGTTCGGAAACCGATATTTTTCCTCTCCCGGAGAGATGGCAGAGTGGCCGATTGTGCAGCACTGGAAATGCTGTGTCTCAGAAATGGGACCGGGGGTTCGAATCCCCCTCTCTCCGCTCGACTGATTGCCTTTGAGCCATAACCGCATGGCTCAAAGGATTTTGCGTTTCTGAGATGCTCTCAGAGTTCCCTTTTTGTGGCACAATTTGTGGCATTTTGTGGCAGGGGGGTTCTCTGAAAGTGGTCTCATGGGACGGAAGAACTCGTTTCGGATTGGCAAAGTTCGCGGCGATCTGCGTGGAAAAGTCTGGTATCTCTCCTACCACGAAAACGGACGAAGAATCCGTCCGCGCGTCGGTTCTGATCAGGCTGCCGCCAAACAATTGGCGGCGCAGGTCGGTACGCCGCTCAATGTCCGCGACATCACCAGTCCGTACTGCCAGAAACGCAAGGGAGTCCGGCAGCAGCCCTTTCACTACCGTTGCGAAGAGAAAAACCGCTGGGAGGAACTGGTGGAGGACCGTCACGCGAGTCCCGCCGACGTCGCGATCGTGAGGATCGATTTCCG
>DATKCB010000005.1:0-7516 GCA_035513495.1 Planctomycetaceae bacterium
GGAATGTCAAATTTCAAAATCCCAAGGTCAAAGCGAAAGCGGAAAGCCGAAAGCGGAGGGGAAGGTAATGATCAATTTCAAAGGTTCAAGGTTCACAATGAGAAACCCTCACCCGCTATTTCCTACATCCTAAATCCTATCTCCTACATCCTCGCGGCAGCGCCGCGCAACACGGAACCATGAAACAAGCAGCCATTCGAAAAACTTTCGCGAAAAACCGACCGACCACAAGATGTTGTGGTCCGGGAAATCGCACACCACAAGATGTGCCAACTTGAGAAGTTGAGAACTTGACATCCTCCAAAAAGGTCAAGTTCGAAACTTATTGGACTTGCGTCAAAAAAACGACCCGAGGGGTGAAACAAGCGGAGGGGGGAGAATGTCAAATGTCAAAATCCCAATGTCAAACGAAAGCGGAAAGCCGAAAGCGGATCCGATCCCTCGCAGGCGCCTTCCAAAATCCAAAATCCTCGCGGCACTGCCGCGCAACATCGGAAAGTGAAACAAGCCGGTTTCCGGAAAATATTGCGAATTCGTCCGAATCCGGTCCAAATCGGTCAAAGCTCTCGGGTTTTTCCGAAGTTGTGAAGTTGTGAACTTGTGGTCTTCCAGAATCCACAAGTTCGAAACTTTCAGGAGTTGCATCAAACAAGTGAGCCGAATTGTGAAACAGGCAGGAGGCGAGCGATGTTGGTTTTTCCCCGCAGACAGGGATGCCTACGCCACGAGCGCGCAACAAAATTGGCACCGGACGACGGGCTTCCAGCCCGTCGAGCGAAAGCCCCTCTCAATCTCCCGCTGACCAGGGAGAAGCAGACGTGATATTTATTGACCGACGTCAACGCGAATGATGAATCAGACTCGCGACCGTTCTTTGACAATCTGGTACAGTTGAAACGCACTCTCAGCGTGCATGCTTGCTCCGTCAATTGATGTCGATCGATCGGGGTGGCGGGTGGCTCGGGACGCAGCAGTCGCGAGTCAGAGTCGGACGTCGTTCTCAGGGGAGATCGGCCGATTTGACGAGGGCCCGCATGTCGTTGGTGATCCGGCTGACGAGCGAGGGGGGGCCGAGGAGTTTGAGATACATCGTCGTATTCGCGAGCGGGATGCCCACGCCGATCATCCGCACATCGCGTTCGGGATCGTTGCTGGTGAAGCCGGTGCCGGCAGTGTAGGTTCCGCGGAGATCGATCCAGTGGGCCTGTCCGTCGACGAGCGTGATCAGGTCTTCGATCGGTTCGATCCCCGGTTCGAGCTGAAACTGTCCGCGCCAGCGGTCGAAGTTGGCGGCGATACCTCCACCGGCGGTCGAGAAGGTGAGTTGCAGTTCCTGGTCTTCGACGGGGATCAGGAATCGTGCCGAGATAAACCCGGCCTGACCCGACGCGAGATCGGTCCGTTTCCAGCCGGCGGGGATCGTGAACTTGACTCCCTCGATCTCGACCACTTCGGGCCGGGTGAAGACATCTCCGTCGGCGTTGGATTTGAGTGGGGAGGTTTGGGGCGTGTCGTCTTCGACCTTGGCCACGGGGATCGGCACGTCCTCGCGGGATTCCTCGCGAGCCTGCTCGTTGCAGCCGCAGAGCCAGAACCCCGCCAATCCGGCGACGACAATCGAGGATAATGATTTCATGTTCTCTTTCCCGTAGTTCTGGAGCCGACACACTCGTTTTCCGCTTACCGATCCTCTCGGATTCGCTGTCTGGAACATTGTAACAAGTGGTCGTGGAGAATGTTCCCGATTAGCCAGGTGAGATTGAATGCGTGTTGCGATTCCGTCTGCCGCCGCTTAGACTGGTCTGGCTCGTTTCCACTCTTGTTCCCACGATGACAACCCCAGCATGACGCCCACTCTGGATGAATTTCGGACGCGTCTGGTCAACTCGAAATTGCTCGACGCGGAAGAACTCGAGCGGTTTCTGGGGGGACTGGAAGAAGTCCCCGACGATCTGAAGGAACTTGCCAGAATTCTGATCAAAGCCGGCAAGCTCACCAAATATCAGGCGATGCAGCTTGCGCAAGATCGCGGTGCCGAACTGGTACTCGGGAACTACGTCATCCTCGACAAAATCGGATCGGGCGGAATGGGGGATGTGTTCCTCGCCGAGCACCGCAAGATGTCGCGGCGGGTCGCGCTCAAAATCCTCCCTGGAGGACCCGATCGGGCCGACAGTTCGATTCATCGTTTTCAGCGCGAGGTCAGAGCGGCGGCGCGGTTGACGCATCCCAATATCGTAACGGCGTATGATGCGGACGAATTCGACGGAAAATATTTCTTTGCGATGGAGTACGTCGCCGGGAGCGATCTCTCTTCGCGGGTCAAAAGGCAGGGAACGCTGCAGGTCGCGCAGGCGGTGGACATCATCCGGCAGGCCGCGAAGGGTCTCGGTTACGCGCACGAACAGGGAGTGATCCACCGCGACATCAAACCGGGAAACCTGCTCTGGGATCAGCACGGGAACGTCAAAATTCTCGACATGGGGCTGGCCCGCTTCGCGGAAAACCCGCTCGATGTCGAAGAGGTGAGCGCGCTGACGCAAAGCGGGACGATCATGGGTACGGTCGATTACATGTCTCCCGAACAGGCGCTCGATACGCGAACTGCCGGGCCGCAGAGCGACGTTTACTCGATCGGTTGCACGCTGTTTTATCTACTCATCGGACGCCCGATGTTCATCGAAGAGACAGTGATGAAACGGCTGATGGCGAAACAGTCGCAGACTCCTCCGCCGCTCTCGAAGTTTCGAGACGACATTCCACCCCGGTTGGAAACGATCTATCAGAAAATGGTCGCCTGCGATGTGGAGAGCCGCTATCAATCCATGTCGGAAGTTGTCGCCGCGCTCGAATCGCTTTCCGGTCTGGAAGAAACGCAAATCGAATTTCCCGCGCAACTCCCAAAGCAAGCCGCGGAGTATGCCGTGGGGAGCAGCGATGTGACTCGCGCAGTGAAAGCGGAAGAAACCGAAACCGACCCGCACACGATGCAGGTCAGCATTCAGGCCCGCACCGATTCGCGAATGACTCGGGCGAAAACTCGATCGACCTCGCGCTATTTTCCGCTGATTGCGGGACTCATCGGGATCTCGTGCCTGGGTTTGATCGGTTTTCTCGCGCTGAGAGGGGGCGGGGACGGAGAGAACAAACCCGAGACTCCCGCGAATGTCGAACTCGCCGGCGATGAATCCGAGCAGAACGGAGCAGACGCGAACTCCGGTTTCGCAGAGGAATCAACCCTTCCAGACATCTTCAATCGAAGTCCACTGAACGCATCGGAGCAAGCCGGGGAGACCGATCTGACCTCCACGAAAACTCCTTCGAGCTTCACGATTGATGGGAGTCAAGGAGCTTGGAATCTCAAAAACGAAGACGTCGAACCGCTGGTGGCCGAGGTTCCCGAGGAAATCCTCGCGGCGGCGCGTGCGAATGAGTCCAACCCTATCACCACGATCCCAGACACCGGGAAGCCCAGCCCGCATGCGTTCCGAATCGAACCCACCAACAAGAGACCGCCACGATTGCTGCAAACGCCCTTCCCACCCCAACAAGCGCAGAAAGCGCAAAAAGACTGGGCCAGACATCTCGGACTCGACGTCACCTACGAAAACTCGCTCGGAATGAAGTTCCAGTTGATCCCGCCGGGAGAGTTCGAAATGGGCTTCTCGAAAGAACGATTGGATTACCTGCGATTCCATTATGAGACACATTTGAGCAGCAGGCTAAGTCCCGAAACGGAGGACTCTTCGCCTCCTCAAGCGGTGCGATTGACGGTTCCCTATTACTTGGGAGCAACCGAAGTTTCACAGGGACAGTTTCAGGAAATCATGGGAGAAAACCCGTCGCATTATCAACCCGGAGGATTCTCTGAAGGGAAGCTGCTTGGTCGGGATCATCTCGTCTTGCCGGTTGAAGGAGTCACTTGGATAAAAGCCGTCGAGTTCTGTAACAAACTCAGTCTGCGCGAACAGCTTTCTCCGTGTTATCGCCAAGTCGGTGACGACTACGAATCGATCGAGGGAGACGGCTATCGTCTCCCCACGAGTGCCGAATGGGAGTATGCGTGCATGTCGGGCACTTCGGGATACTTCTGGTTTGGAGATCCTCCGAACCTGAAAAATACGCCACCCGCTCGACAACCTAAGTTATACGGCGAACTGATGCAGGGACACGATCATTTTACAGGCCCGGGCAGTGGATTAGCGGCAGCGAACGGTCGTCCCAACCCGATCGGGTCGTCTGTTCCGAATCATTTCGGCTTGACGGAAGTCCACGGCGGGGTGAGAGAATGGTGCAACGATTGGTATGAGGTGTATCAGGCGCACGATGAAACGATCGTGGATCCGAAAGGTCCGAAATCGGGAACCGCCAAAGTGATTCGTGGCGGGGGGTTCTATGAGCACAACGCCCTGACGGCGCATCTCACAGGTCCCTGGAGAGGTGGCGCGGATCCGAACCGACTCGGAGCGGGAGTTTCACCCTATTGGCCCGGATTGAGAATCGTCCGCGTGATTCCCGCGGTTCCAACGACGGCACCGAAAAACGCTGTTGCCGATTCGGTTAGTCAGTGGATCATCACTCCCAAACCCGCGAAGGGCCGCGAACCAAGACTTCCCAAGGTTCCATTCACGCCGCAAGAAGCTCAAAATCACCAGAAACTCTGGGCCAGACATTTTGGACTCGACGTCACCTACGAAAACTCGCTCGGAATGAAGTTTCAGTTGATCCCGCCGGGAGAGTTCGAAATGGGACTGACGGAGTTGCAGCGAAATTATCTGGTGGAATACGGCGGACTTCCCAAGGAAGACTACCTGCAACCCTATCCGCCCCAGCCGGTACGTCACACGCATCCCTACTATCTCGCCGCGACGGAAGTCACTCAGCAACAGTTCCTGGAGGTGATGGGGGAAAACCCCTCAACGATTCAGCCCGGTGGAGGTGAAGAAAGGGTACTCCTCGGACGGGATCACCTCCCACTTCCGGTCACATCGGTATTGTGGAATGATGCCGCCGAGTTCTGCAACCGCTTGAGTTTGAAAGAGGGGTTGAAGCCTTGCTATCGAAGAATCGAAAAAGAAGAAGACGTGGATTACGCGTTCGTGCCGGCGGGTGACGGCTATCGTCTACCGACCGAGGAGGAATGGGAATACGCTTGTCGGGCAGGAAGCAGTGGACTGTTCTGGTTTAACGATCCCCCCTTGAACGCGCCTCCCAGCGGCTGGAGAACGGCCTACGAGAAATACCTGACCCAGTTCGAATGGATTGGAGTGAACTCGCACAATTCCACGCAGAACGTGGGGCAAAAGCCTTCCAATCCGTTTGGTTTGCACGATCTGCTCGGAAACGCGAAAGAATGGTGCCACAGCGACTATCTTCCGTTCAATGGGGAACCGATGCTGCGAGTCGATCCCATTGGCGCTTTGAGCAGCCCCAACCGAGTTCTCCGAGGGGGAAGTGCCTGGTCGCATACTCTTGATCCGCTCGGGGGACTTCATCCCGGATTTCATCAACTCGTATCCGCTTACCGAACCAGCAAAGACAAAAATGAAATCGACTTCCAACAAAGAGGATCAAACTCCGGTTTTCGAGTTTTGCGCGCGATTCCCAAACCTGCTCCCGAGAATCGGTCGACCGCTCAGCCCCAAGTGCCGGCGGCACGAAAGTGGGCAATCGTCCCCGAGAAATCCCGAGGCCGCGAGCCGAAACTCGCCAAGGTTCCGTTCACTCCGCAAGAGGCTCAAAATCACCAGAAACTCTGGGCCAGACATTTTGGACTCGACGTCACCTACGAGAACTCGCTCGGAATGAAGTTTCAGTTGATCCCGCCGGGGGAGTTCGAGATGGGCTTCGCCGAGGATCGCATGCAGTTTCTGAAATCAGTCTACGATCAGGATTACATCACACTGGCGGAACACTCGACTCCACAACAATCGGTGCGGCTCACGCGACCGTACTATCTGGCTTCCGCAGAAGTGACACAAAAACAGTTTCTGGAGCTGATGGAAACCAATCCGTCGGGAATGCAACCGGGAGGCAAGATGGAAGCGATGTTGCTCGGACGCGATCATCTGATTTTTCCCGCCGATTCAACAACCTGGTATCAGGCGGTGGAATTCTGCAATCGGCTCAGCCAACGGGAAGACTTGACACCCTGCTATCGCATCGAGGAAAAAAGGGTCGAACTCGTTCCCGATGCCGACGGGTATCGGCTCCCCACGAGTGCGGAGTGGGAATACGCGGCACTGGCGGGTCACGAAGGATTCTACTGGTTTGGCGATCCCCCCAACCTCACTGCGGCACCTGCTGGTCGATGGAATGAACTCTACATAACTTGGCGTCGGGATTTCGAATGGTTCGAACAGCAACCGACGGGATCTCATCCGATAGCGACTTCGAAGTCTAATCCCTTCGGATTATACGACATGCACGGAAACGTCGAAGAGTGGTGCTGGGACTGGTTTCAATTCTACTCGGACAATCCGAAGATGTTGATCGATCCGACAGGACCCGAGACGGGAACAGCGAAAGTTTGTCGCGGTGTAAGTTCTTTTTTCGGCGTTCATCCTCTCCCTGGGACGGTGGGACCGTTCCGCAGAGGACTCGCTCTTGAATATTACCACAGTTTTTCCCCCGGTGTGCGAGTTGTCCGCGTGATTCCCGCCGTTCCCGACGACAACAAGTGAAGCTTGCGATCGAGACGCCGGTCCCTCTCCATTCGAACTCGGCAGTCAACTTTTCCCGATTTTTCGCTTTCCCCGGCGACTCCGGAATTTTAAGATGCGAGTGGCGGGGGGTTTTTTGACGGTCAGACAATCAACATGAAATTGATTCTTCTCGGCACGGGGGGGTATCACCCCAATCGGCGCAGACATACTTCCTGTGTGATGCTGCCCGAGATCGGGCTGATCTTCGATGCCGGGACCAGTTTCTTTCGCGTGCCCGAGCATTTGCAGACCGAACAGGTTCAGATCGTGCTTTCGCATTCGCATCTCGATCACATCTGCGGGTTGACGTACTTTCTGCCCACGCTGTTGTTCGGCAACGTCGAATCCGCTGAGGTGTACGGATCCCGAAGATCGCTCGATGCCGTGCGGAACCATTTATTTTCCAATTCGGTGTTTCCTGTGCTGCCCGATTATCGATACACCGAACTAACCGACCTACTGTCTGTCGGCAACGGAGGAACGCTCTCGCATTTCATTCAGGAGCATCCGGGAACGTCGCTCGGTTTCCGAGTGGACTGGCCCGACCGCTCGCTGGCTTACCTGACGGATACATTCTGCGACGGCAGTTCGGTTGACTTCGTTCGCGGTGTGGATGTGCTGATTCATGAAAGCAATTTTGCCGACGGAGCTGAAGAGTTCGCCAGGCAGACCGGTCACAGTACACCGGCTCCCGTCGCTCGAATGGCACGCGATGCGAAAGTCGGTCGGCTGATCCTCACGCACATCGATCCGACGCTCGACGGAGATGACCCACTCAAGATCGATTCGGTCCGCGAGATCTTTCCCCAAAC
>DATKCB010000006.1:0-3631 GCA_035513495.1 Planctomycetaceae bacterium
TTCCTGAGTTCGCTGGTGGAGAAAGGACAACCGTTCAATTTGCGCAATCTGGCGCTGCGGATGAAGAAGGCGCCGGTTCCGCCGGGAAATTATTCCTCGCTCAAGGCGACCGCTCAAAACCTCTTCTTTACCCATCGCGAATTGACCGGGAGCAAGCAGTCGTCGCTGCGGGCGTTCAAAATCGATCCCAACCCGGGTGCCGTACGATCGATTCTGAACAATGTTTCGTCGCTTTCTCTTTCGCTCGACCGGAAAAAAGTTCTCGCCAAAACCAACGGCAACGTCTACGTCTTTGACGGTTCCATCGCCGCCGGAATTACGGCCAGTGCGGCGCAGGTGAAGCTCAACAACTGGACGTTCTCGGTCGATCCCCGCGAGGAATGGAGGCAGATGTTCGTCGATGCCTGGCGAATGGAACGGGATTATTTTTACGACCGGGGGCTGCACGGAGTCGATTGGCAACGGGAACTCGATCGGCACCTCCCGCTCGTCGATCGGGTGACCGACCGGTCGGAACTGAGCGATCTGTTGACGCAGATTGTCGGAGAGTTGGAAGCCCTGCATATCTTCGTCACGGGAGGCGACGTTCGCAAGGCGAGTGACGATGTGAAGTCCGGATCGCTCGGAGTGCGCGTGGTACGCGATGAGAACGCCGGTGGTTATCGAATCTCGCATATTCCCGAGTGGGATCCCGATTATCCCGAGGAAGCTCCCGCGCTGCTCAAGGCCGATCCCGACGTTCGCGTGGGGGATGTGCTGCTCGAAGTCGACGGCGTCCGGGTGCTGGACGTCGCGCATCCCGCGCTGCTGTTGCGGAACAAGGTGGGGCAGAATGTGCTGCTCAAAATCCGCTTAACCGAACCGAATGTGGAACGACCTGTGCTGGTCAAAACGATTTCGACCGGCGAAGATTCGAACCTGCACTACAACGAATGGGAATACACCCGCCGGCAAGAAGTCGAGCAGAAAGGTGAAAGCGAAATCGGATATATCCATCTGCGAGCGATGGGGACTTCCGACATGAATGCCTGGGTGCGGCAGTTTTTTCCCGTGTACCGCCGACAAGGATTGATCATCGATGTCCGCTACAATAACGGAGGAAACATCGACAGTTGGATTCTCAATCGCCTCTTGAGAAAAGCTTGGTTTTTCTGGCAGCCGCGCGTCGGGCAATCAACCTGGAACATGCACTACGCCTACCGCGGACACGTCGTCGTTTTGTGCAACGAATGGACTGCCTCAGACGGTGAAGCCTTCACCGAAGGAGCGAAACGGCTGGGAATCGCCACGGTGATCGGGACGCGAACCTGGGGCGGAGAGATCTGGCTCAGCCGGAACAATCCGCTCGTCGACGGGGGGATTGCGACTGCTGCTCAAACGGGTGTATTCGGCCCCGAGGGCAAATGGCTGATCGAAGGTCACGGAGTCGATCCCGACTTCGTGGTCGACAACCTGCCGCACGAAACCTTCAAGGGCCGGGACAGACAACTTGAAGCGGCAATCGATTTTCTCAAGAAGAAAATCGACGAGGATCCCTACGTGACCCCCGCTCCGCCACCGTACTACCGTCGTCCCGATTCGCCGGAGCCCGAATTTCCCGAACCGCCCCCAGTTCCCGAACCGCGCGAGGCGGACGTGATGCCGATTGCAGGAGATTGAAACAGTCAACCGCGAAACTACTCAGCCACTTCCTGCCCGAACGCCAAACGCATCTGGCGGTCTGTCGGTTCTTCGAAGTCCTTGAACAGCATACTCGGCTGGATGTCGCAGTTGTTCTGGTATTTCCCGTTGGAGGCGTATTCGCTGATTTCTCCCTGCAGCGTGTGATACATGATCTGGCAGATCGGTACGCCTGGATAGATGCGCACCGGCTGAATCGCGGTCATTTCGAGCGTCCAGTGTCCGTTAAATCCGACGTCGCCGAATCCTGCCGTGACGTGCACGAACAGCCCGAGTCGGCCGACCGACGAGCGTCCTTCCAGCATCGGCACGAAGTTGTGCGTCTCGGTGCGTTCGAGTGTGCGGCCGAGATAGAGATGACTCGGCTGCAAGACAAATCCTTCGGGAGGGATCGTATATCGCCGGAACCGGTTGGGCCGTTTCATGTCGAGGACGATTTCCTCGTAGACGATCAGTTCGTTGTGCAGCCGTAGATCGTAACTGTTCGGATTGAGCAACCGATCCTCGTACGGCTCGATGATGATGTTTCCGCCGAGATGTTTTTTGATTTCGTGTCCGGTCAGAATCATAAACGTCGTCGCTTCGTGTCAGGGGCGGAACGCCTGGATCATGAGTCTCTCAGAGTAACCGGGAAAACGTACACAATCAACGCTTTTGAATTCTCCCTGCACGTGTACGATGATCGGCAGAACGATCCTGAACAGAATGAGGACCGGCGGATCGAGCGAGCGAGGGAGGGAGGGCATCGAACGCGATTCCTGATTCGCCGCTCTCAGCATTCGTGCCGGTCCGCCTCGGTGACCATCGTCGGTACGCAAAGTCCATTAAATTCGTCGACATGAACAATTCGAGGCTTGTGGGATTGCACCTCCTCCGCATCATACTCGGCGTACGTCGCGAGGATCACCAGGTCGCCGGGATTGATCAGATGCGCCGCCGCTCCGTTGATGCAGATTTCACCAGGTTCTCCGGAAATCGCATACGTCGTCAGGCGATTCCCATTGGTGAGGTCGTAGATCTGGATCTGTTCGTGCTCGACAATATCGGCGGCGACGAGCAAAACCGGATCGATCGACACGCTGCCGACGTAATCCAAGTCGGCCTGCGTGACGGTCGCACGGTGAATTTTTGATTTGAGCAGGATCCGATTCATGCGTTCTCTGATCTGACAGGAGGTCTTCTGACTTTACTATTATCGGAGGTGGCTACAGAGTTGTCCACTCCGCACGTTCGGCTTTCACACTGTGAGCCACGCTTTCTGCCAATTCAATCGCATCGATCAATTTTACGCCGATCTCTGTGACACATTCAGGTGAGAAATCCTTGCATTGCGACGCTGTTTCGAATCGACTGGAGAAATCTGAAGAGTGACGATTCTTCCTGCGGAAAGGTTCAGAACGATGAGACACTGCCTGCTCGCTGTCGGCCTTGGATTTATGATCATGGGATCGGTTGTCTCAGCCGCTGATCCTCGCATCGTGGCACATCGCGGATTACTGCGGCACACTCCTGAAAATACGATGACGAATTTTCGATCGTGCCTGAATCTGAAACTCGGCTTCGAGCTTGATGTCCGGCGGGCAAAAGACGGAACGCTCGTCTGTGTCCACGACGACACCCTCGACCGCACCACCAACGGAACCGGAAGTGTCGCCGAAAAAACACTTCTCGAACTGAAAAAACTGGACGCGGGATCGTGGTTTGACCCCCGATTTCGAGGTCAACGAATTCCAACCATCGACGAAATCTTCACAATGATTGCACAGGGCCGTGCGAAACAGTTGTTGATAGCAGTGGATCTCAAGTCGCAGGGTGTCGAAGCCGACGTCGTGGCGCTCGCCCTCAAACACGGGATTCTGGATCAACTCCTTATGATCGGCAATACGATCGATCATCCAGAGGTCCGGCAAAAACTGAGGGCCGCCGATTCTTCCACACACGTCGCCTGCGT
>DATKCB010000007.1:0-7687 GCA_035513495.1 Planctomycetaceae bacterium
CCATCGAACCGATCGGCACTCCGAACATGACCAGCCGCTCGAGCATCTGGCGACCGTACTCCAGCAGGGCCAGATCGGTCGGCAATCCGACATGATACTGCCGCGGCAGGTCGAGCGCGATAAAGCGGTACATCACGAGCAGATACATCAAATAAGCCGCCTGCCGCAAAAACCGACTGTCGAGTTTCTGGGCGATCCAGAGCAACACCAGCGCTTGCAGCGCCCAACTGACGGTAATCCATTCGCTGGAGAGCAGCAGCGGAAACGTAATCGTCAAAAAGAACGCCGCCAGACCGAGAAAGCTGACCATCAGTTCGCGGTCGAGAACTTTTTTCACCAGACAGTAATAGACGTGAACGGTATAGAACGCGGTCAGACTCAATGTGACCGAGGCGATCCACTCCCGGGGAAAAGTCAGATCGATCAGTCGATAGCTGACGACGAAAAATGTTCCCGCGTTCAAAAACAGCATCAGCACATCGAGCAGGTTCGATTTCTTCTGTGTGCGCAGATTGTGCAGAAACACCATGGTCGAATAGATCGCGAAGAAGCCGGCAAGAAACGGCATCGTCTGCCAGAAATGTTCCGTCGGAACGAAATCCTTGAGCGCCATGATTGCCAGAACCCAGTTGCACAACCAGCTCAGATAGTGCAGCAGCGGCCACTGTTTGTAACTGCAGATCCACAGCACGCCGAGACTCAGGATCGTCATGTATCCGTACAGGCCGATAAAGTTGACAACTCCCGTCGAGAGCATGATCGGCGTTCCGAATCCACCCAGAACTCCCAGAACTGCGACGAGTTTCGAATCGAATTTGAGTGCGATTCCTCCCGCCAGTACCGTGACCAGCGACATCGCTCCGAAAGCGACGAGGACGGTAACCAGATGATAGGATTCGGCAGCAAACGCCGAAAAGTAGAGCGTGGCGATCCCGCCCCCCATCAACCCCTGCCCCAGTATGTTGTACATCCCTCCGAGAATTCGTGTCCCCGCGAATATCAATCCGAGTCCCGCGGCCGTTGCCAGTGCAACGCGGGCGCGTTCCCCGATCATGTCGTGTTCGATCGAATACTTCAGGAAGAATCCGACCCCCACGACGAGCAACACGATTCCGAGCCGCAACAGCCATTGGCTGGCGATCGCGAATTCCATCGAAACGTTTTTGGGCCGATGCTCTTCTCCAACGACGATCCAGTTCCAGATCTTCCCGAGAACCTCCTTGGCGGCCAGTTCGAACTGACTCGGCTCGCGGGGCGGAACCGGTTCTCGGACAGGTTGAACCGGTCTCGGTTCCCGGCGGCTCTCCGCCAGCGGCCGATCGCTCGGTATCGACGGCCGCTCGTGCGGTTCCCGAATGAAGGCCGCCGCTTTGGAGAGTTTCTCGGGGGCTTGCTCCGAATCGTCGAGCGACAATTCATCGTGCAGAAAGATATCTTCCTCAGTAGCGGGTGCTTGCTGCGGAGTTTCTCGTGGCTGTCCGGGTTGAGGCGAGGTGGCGACTTCCGGCGGCTGTTCTGCTTGCGGTGCGGTCGACCGCTGCGTCAGAACCTGATCGATCAACTGCTGGGTACTCAACAGACCGCGTTGCAGGCCGTGAATCTGCCGGGCCAGATCGCGCGCTGCTTCGCGCTGCTCGGTTTTCGCTCTGGAAAGACTCACCAGAATCGCGATTGAAGGTCCGAGGAACAGCACGAGCAGAAATAAACCGAAACAAATAAACTCTTCGTCCAATCCACACCTCACTCTCTCATTGGAGTTCAGATCCGAGCATGATAGCGAGTCGATAAGCACAAGGCGTGAGCGAATCGAAAAACTCACGTGGAATTCCAGGTTTCGACAAAGTCTGCCCGAACTGTGAAAAAGAAGTTGGCAATCGCGAGCTGGGTTTGTTCTGATCGATGTGTTCGTAAGTTCGATCAGGATTTCAAATGATGACTGAGACAATTCCTATTCCCCACGCCGAACAGCGAACTCTTAAAACACCGCACGGTCCCGCGATCGGGTCGAGCTATCGCTGGGCGGGCGGTCAGTACTGTGCCATCCATACACACCGGGGAGTCGTCGGTTGCGGCATTTACGATCTGGCGTGCGCCGAGGAATTCGGAATGGCCTTCGCGATCGCCAAAGGAACTCCCGAGAACCCCTTGGTCCAGCCGGAAGACCTCTACAAAGCGAAGATCGTGGGGGTGAGCAAAGCTGCCGAAATGCTGGGGATACATCCCGGCATGACAGGTCTCGAAGCGATCGGAAAAATGCTGCAGACGTGAACTCATCGGCCACGAACAATTCTGTCCTCACATCCTTCTCATTTCGCAACGAAAGCCCCGCAGCATGCTTCGAATTGTCCGCTGACTGTTTCTATCCGGCTACGTCACTGGGGAGCCTGCTCGCTCCGCGTGTGCTTTCGCGGCTTCCGCCGCGGACATTGGTGGCTGTGGTGGGCGCTGCTCTCTGCGGGCAGCATCGCTTACCTCGCGACGATCATCGTACACTGGCAAGTCGGCTACACGAGCCTCAAACACCTGATTCCCGCCTACGCGGGGCTGGGGATTCTCTGGGCGGGATGCGCCTTGTCGCGGGAGCAGCTTTGCTGGCAAGATGTGTTAGACTTAGATGGTCGAACCGGCGCTTCCGACCCGAACAACACATGATTCAACTTTGGAGATGTGATGCTCTCTCGCTCAATGACGCGAATCCTCCCGCTGATTCTTCTGACGAATCACTCCGGTTGCGGCCGCGAAGTCGTCGAGACCGACATTCGGGAGATCAAACCGGCTTCGCTGGAAGATCTGCAAAACGTCGAACCTGTCTCCATCGCCGATAACGACTGGCCCTGGTGGCGCGGACCGGAACGCAACGGAATCGCACCCGCTCAAAACGTCCCGACCGAATGGGATGAATCCACAAATGTGATCTGGAAAACCGACGTCCCCGGACGCGGACATTCGTCGCCGACCATCGTCGGGAGTCAAA
The DNA here is from genome assembly GCA_035513495.1 of Planctomycetaceae bacterium. Lineage (GTDB taxonomy): Bacteria > Planctomycetota > Planctomycetia > Planctomycetales > Planctomycetaceae > DATKCB01. The sequence goes on from DATKCB010000007.1 coordinate 2,975, forward strand.
TCTTTCTGGCGACCGCGCTCGAAGACAAACAGGTTCAATCGGTCGTCAGTTTCGACCGCGAGACCGGTGACCAATTGTGGAAGACCGACCTCCACACCGGAAACTTTCCCGCGTCGAACCAGATGCACAAGAAAAGCTCGCACGCCTCATGTACGCTCGCGAGCGATGGCCAGCGCGTGTTCGTCGCCTTTCTCAACGGAGGCAAGATTCACGCGACCTCACTCGATTTCGAAGGAAACAAACTCTGGCAGACAGAACTCGGCGGCTTCTCGCCCAAATTCGGTTACGCTCCGTCACCCGTGATTCACGAAGGGTTGGTGATCTTCGCCGCTGACAACGAAGGGGGCGGTTACCTGGCCGGTCTGAATCGTGAGAACGGAGAAATTGTGTGGAGAACGAAGCGACCAGCCGTGGCGACGTACGCTTCACCGGTGGTCGCCGACGTCGGCGGGAGATCACAACTGCTGATCTGCGGAGGCAACACAATCAAGGGTTACGATCCACTGCGGGGTGAGGAACTCTGGTCGGTCGATGGAACTGCCGAAGGAACCGTCGGAACGATGGTCTGGGAAAACGATCTCGTCGTGGCCAGCGGCGGATATCCGCAACAAGAAACCGTCTGCGTGGATGCGTCGACGGGAGACGTCGTCTGGCGTGCGAGTGACCATCTGTACGTTCCCTCGTTGCTCGCGCACGCCGGCCATGTGTATGGCGTGAACGACGACGGCATCGCGATCTGCTGGGACATCGCCGACGGCAAGCAACGCTGGAAATCACGCCTCGGCGGAAAATACAGCTCCTCACCCGCGCTGGTGGGGGAAAACATCTTCATGAGCGACGAAAACGGAACCACGAGCGTGTTCAAAGCCAATCCCGCTAAGTTTGAATTGGTCTCAAAAAATCAGCTCGGAAATCAGTTTTTCGCAAGTCCGTCGATCGTCGGGAATCGGATCTATTTGCGCGGGGCGCACGGAGACGGAAGTTCCCGCCAGGAAGTTTTGTATTGCATCGGTTTCGGATCGTGACTTATCTGTTCGTTTCCACAAGGAATCACGATTGCCCCTGTTCATCCCGATCGGCGACGATAATCAAGGCCGGACCATCGTTCCGAAGGTGACGTACGCGCTGATCGCTCTCAACGCGCTGGTCTATTTCGCGTTTCAGATGGGAACGAACGGAGAACGATTCACGAATGCGTTCGCTCTCTACTCTTACAAAATCGTCTCCGGAGAGATCGCTCAGGAAACAATGACCGAATCGCTCGAAATCTTTCATCCGGGAGTCGGCGATTCCAACGTACCCGATTTTCTGACATTTCTCACTTGCTTGTTTCTGCATGGAAATATCTGGCATCTGCTGGGGAATCTGGTGTTCCTGTGGGTCGTAGGAGACAACGTCGAAGATGATCTTGGCCACTTCAAATTCCTGATCTTCTACCTCGTCTGCGGAATCCTTGCAGGTCTCACTCACGTCGCGATGAATTCCGATTCGCTCACACCCATGATCGGCGCTTCAGGCGCAATCGCCGGGGTCATGGGAGCCTATCTGCTCAAACATCCGACGCGGAGAATCTACGTGTTTTTGTACAAGATCCTCCTTCCGCTCCCCGCCTGGCTCGCAGTCGGTACATGGTTTATTCTGCAGATCTTCGGAGGTCTGGGGAGGCTCGGTCCCTCGGGAGAAGGGATCGCTTACGCCGCGCACATCGGTGGCTTCTTTGCCGGGTTATTGCTCGTCAACCTGTTCGCCAATTCCCGGGCGATCGAAGACCACGTGACTCGCGAAGAACTGGTCCGGCTGTACCAGAAAGAGCACCCCCAAAGCCGTGGGGCAGATTTGTAATCTGCCAAGCGAGAATGAGAGGGGACGGGGACGCAAGTCGGTTGAGAATCGACAAGCTGTTTGCTTTCACAGGCAGGTGACAAACCTCCCCCACGATCAAAACTCCGCGTTCTTCGGCGTTCGCGGGAACGGAATCACATCCCGGATGTTCGTCATGCCCGTCACCAGCAGAACCACCCGTTCGAGACCCAGCCCGAAACCCGCGTGGGGGACCGATCCGTAACGTCGCAGATCGAGATACCACCAGTACTCCTCGGGGTCGAGCTGGCATTCTTTCAGTCGCGTTTCGAGCATGTCGAGCCGATCTTCGCGCTGCGAGCCGCCGATGATCTCACCCACCCGCGGCACCAGCACGTCCATTGCCCGCACGGTTTTTCCGTCGTCGTTGCAGTACATGTAAAATGGTTTGATCTTGCGCGGATAGTCGTACAGAATCACCGGCTGCTTGAAGTGCTGCTCGGTCAGAAACCGCTCGTGCTCGGACTGCAAATCCTTCCCCCATTCGATCGGGTACTCGAACTCCTGCCCGCTCCCTTCGAGCAATTCGATTGCTTCGGTATACGGCAAACGGATGAACTCGTGATCGAGAATGTTCTGTAACGTCGCGAGGACGGTGTTGTCGATCCGCTGATTGAAGAACTCCATGTCCTCCGGACATTTTTCGAGGACTCGACTCACGATCGCCTTGATGAACTCTTCGGCAAGCTGCATGTTGCCGGTCAGTTCGAAAAACGGCATCTCTGGTTCGACCATCCAGAACTCCGCCAGGTGCCTCGTCGTGTTCGAGTTTTCCGCCCGAAATGTCGGCCCGAACGTGTAACAGGGACCGACCGACGTCGCGTAGATTTCCGCTTCGAGCTGACCCGAGACCGTCAGCGACGCCTTCTTTCCGAAGAAGTCCTGCGCGTAGTCGATTTTCGTCTGAACCTCGGCGATCCGGTCGAGGTTCAGCGTCGTCACCTGAAACATCTCCCCCGCGCCTTCGCAATCGCTGGTCGTGATAATCGGCGTATTGACGTAAACGAAATCCCGCTGCTGAAAAAACTCGTGGATCGTCGCCGAAATTGTGTTCCGCACACGGGCGACGGCCCCCAGCGTGTTCGTTCGAGGACGCAGATGCGCGATCTCCCGCAGAAACTCGAACGAGTGCCGTTTTTTCTGCAGCGGAAACGTCTCGGCGTCCGCCAGTCCGAGCACTTGAAACTCCGACGCATGCAGTTCGACCCGTTGTCCTTTGCCGGGAGACTCCTTGAGTTCCCCCGTGACTGCCAGACTCGCACCGGTCGTGACGTGTTTGATCTGCTCGCCGTAACCGGGCACGTTCCCGTCGATCACGATCTGCAGATTGGCCATGCAACTGCCGTCGTTGAGTTCGACGAACGAAAAATCGTTTTTCGAATCCCGCCGGGTCCGCACCCAGCCTTTGACGGTCAGAGTGGTCCCGATTTCACCCGATTTCAACACACGATGAATCCGCGGCACGCTCATGGTCTTCCGTTCCCGGTAATGAGGAGAGAGAGCGTGAAGTGTATCGCAACCGTCGCACGAACGGCAACTGGAGCCGCCGGAACGAACCGGCAGGGGGCGGACGGGAAAATGTTCCCGTCGTACATACCGGTAATTCGCGACGGGCGGGAGTGAGTGTTGGACCGGGAACGGATCAACGATGATTGACATGTTCTGAACCGGCTGGTCCAATGGAGGTTGAGTCAACCGCACAGTTTTCGAGGATGCGCGATGTTTCGCTGGAATCGTCTCACAGAATTGGCCTGTCTCTCCTTACTGCTGATCGTGTTCGGAAGCGCGGGTTCTCTCTCGGCCGAAGAGATCGATTTCGACAAGCAGATTCGGCCGCTCTTGCAAAACAAGTGTCACGAATGTCACGGACCAGAGACGCAGGAAGCGGGATTGCGGCTCGATCTGAAAACGTTCGCCTTCGACGGAGGCGATTCGGGTACGGTGATCGTTCCTGGTAAAAGTGCTGAAAGCAAGCTGATCAAACTGATCTCGGGGGAAGACCCCGAAGTCAAGATGCCGCCGGAAGAAGATCTGTCTGAGGACGAGATCGAGCTGTTGAAAAAGTGGATCGATGCCGGAGCCGACTGGCCGGACGATCCCGAAACGGCGAACAAGATCGCCTCCGATCATTGGTCGTTTCAGCCCATGAAGCGGCCGCCGATCCCCGAGGTTCCCGAACAATGGAAGAACTCGATTCGCAATCCGATCGATGCATTCGTGCTGGCGAAACTCGCCGAGCGTGGAATCGAACCATCGCCCGAAGCGGATCGGGCAACGCTGATTCGGCGCTTGTCGCTCGATCTGCTCGGACTGTTGCCGAGTCCACAGGAAGTCGACGAGTTCGTTTCGGATCAATCGCCCGATGCGTACGAAAAACTGGTCGAACGACTCCTGGCGTCTCCGCACTTCGGCGAGCGGTGGGGGCGGCACTGGCTCGATCTGGCGCGATATGCCGACAGTGACGGATACGAAAAGGACAACATCCGTCCCCATGCGTGGCGGTGGCGGGACTGGGTGATCGATTCGTTCAACCGGGATCAGCCGTTCGATCAGTTCACGATCGAGCAGCTCGCGGGCGACATGCTGCCCGGCGCGACGCTCCAGCAGAAAATCGCCACGGGGTTTCATCGCAATACGCTCACCAACACTGAGGGAGGCGTCGATCAGGAGGAGTATCGCGTGAAGGCGACCGTCGATCGGGTCAGCACGACCGGGGCGGTCTGGCTGGGTCTGACCGTCGGATGCGCAGAGTGTCATTCGCACAAATACGATCCGCTCTCGCAACGGGAGTTCTATCAGATGTTCGCGTATTTCAACTCGGTAGACGAAGTCAACATTCCCGCTCCGACCGAG
>DATKCB010000008.1:0-5547 GCA_035513495.1 Planctomycetaceae bacterium
CCCGTTCTTCAGAAGCGAACTCAACAGGGTGCGAAGGGTCAGCCGAAGCGCTTTGAGGGCTGCCACGCAATCGTCGCGCTCACGATCGATCCGTCCGACCAGACCGCGGCTGAGTCGCTCAAGCAGGTCGTCCGTTCGTCCGAAGAACCAGACCGGATTGAAGACGATTATCCAAGTCAAGCACCGTTATGGTACGGAATCGAATTGCTCTATCACGTGCATCCCCCCTTCAAGGACGTCCAACCGCTCGGTGAATACATCGCAAAATTGATCGATCAAATCGATCTGGAACATTTCGATCGGCCGTCTGAGGAAATGATGGTGCCCGTGATTGCGTACAGCCTGCTGCGATTTGATGCTGAAACTAAACCGCATACTCTGAAGCGATTGCAGAGGGTGTTCGATGCAGCGTTGGAGCGCAAGAGCCTCGGCGTCTTGCCATCAGGCTTGGCATTAGCGCGGCTGGACGCGGACGTGCGAGAGGAAACTCTGTTGAAGTTGATTTCGCCGGGCAGCATTAAATCGGAGGCTCACGTCGGAGCATTGCTGCTGCATGCTACCCGCTGGTCTCGTATTCTTGTGAATCGCGACGTGGCCGTTGCACTCGCGAAACAGGTAGAAAACGAGAATCCGGAGATTTCGCAGTCTGCTTCGTGGTTCTTGAGTTGGTCCGGACTCGCGGGTGGAGAGGCGGCTCCTGTGCTCTTCAAGGTCCTTGAATCTGACGAGAATCAGGAACACCGAGTCAATGCGGCGATCGCGCTGGCCGGGATTTGCGATCCGTCGAATCTTCCAGCGCTTCAGGCTGCCTATAATCGAGAAAAGGTAAGCGAAGTGCGGAAAGAGCTGGATCGCGCGATTCTGGGGTTGCGGAGGTGCGATGGTGAGCGGTTGGCTCATTGATTGTGAACGCCCGAGAACACGGTCATTCACAATCCAACAGGCTGTGATACAGTAGCTGATCGACCACTCTTAATACTTCCTCATCCAAAGTCCGAACAATGTTTCGATTCCTGCTGGCCTATATGAATTTCTTTCTCGGCGCTTACGTCGTTGCTTCGATGATCGTACAAGAACTCAGTTGGCGCTCGTCGTACAGGGATCCAATAGAATTTCTACTGATGCTAAGCGTCGCGGTAATATTTTTTGCAAACGGAGTTGTGCTGCGGAGTGAGTCATCACTGATTCAAAAAGCAACCAGGAACAGGAACGATGAAACACCACCTCACGAATAGTCCAACAGGCGGGGTTGAAAACCAGCACATCTGAGTACGGGATTGATGCCGACAGACTTGCGGTGGAGAATTTGCAGGGTGGCACGACCAGTTCGTTCAGAACTGGCCGGGTTGCGTGAGCATCAAGAAGCCTCACCATCCGCTCCCGAATTCGGTTCGACTCTCGCTTCCAGACCAGCGTCCGCGTCATACCGCCCAGTCAAGCAGGGTCCGCTATGCGGACCGTGGTATGATGTTCCGAAGGTGACTTCAACTCTCGAAATGATCGCAAGCGAGTTCCGTGAACTCTCCACTTTCGATCGAAGATTCCTCCCCGGCAGCACCAGTTCAGTTCGAGGCGCGATGCCACTCAAGAGGTTGTCTGCTTAGCGGACTCTACATGAATGACATGACAAGGAACCCCTTCATGTGGTACTCAAGATGTGATAGCTGAGGACACCGGACAGCAGCAGGCAGAGAATTCCGCCGACGACGATCAGGTTGGCTCGCTCGTGGGAGAGGCACTGGAATTTACGCAGGCCGTACGCTGGGAACGTGAGATAAAGCAGGGCCTTGAGCACGTTTGCCCAACCCAGAAGGGTAAGTATCAATGGGATGCCCGACCAGACGTTATGGAAAGCGACGATGATCGAGCCGAATATCAGATTCAAAAGGGCGACGGCGAACACGCCCGCTTCGCCGCGCTCTCGGAGAAAGATGAAGAAGTCTACCCACACACGCGGCCTCACCACGTGAGAGATGCCGATGACCGTGAGATTGATGATCGCATAAATTTGGACGACGTGCTCCATCGGTCCTCTGTCCTGTTCGGACTGGGTAGTGGCCATCGAGATGCCTGACGTATCCGGCTCAGTTGCTTACCGGGTTGCTTTCAGCAACAAGCAGCCTCACCAACCGTTCCCGAATTCGGTTCGACTCTCGCTTCCAGACCAGCGTCCGCATCGTACCGCCCAGCGCAACGCCGTCCAAGCGCATTTTTCCTTTGCGGTTCGCAACTTCCGCCAATCCTCCCCCGCCGTTTCGCAACGAACCCGCTTATTGTAGAGGAATGCCAAATGACAAAATCTCAATGTCAAAACGAAAGCCGAGAGCGGAAAGCGGAACTGATCCCTGATCCCTCGCAGCCATGCCGCGCAACGTCGAACCATGAAACAAGCAACCAATCCAGAATATTTCCAGCAAAGTTCACGATCCACAAGATGTTGTGGATCGGGAATTCGCAAACCACAAGATGTGCCAACTTGAGAACTTGAGAACTTGATGTCTTCCAAAACGCTCAAGTTCTGAAACCTCGGGATTTTTGAAAAATCGGAAGGCGAATCATGAAACAGACCGCGAGCAGTTTTCAAACTTTAAGTCCCTGGCCGCGCAACGGGAATCAACCGGTCGGATGGACGTCGGGCTGGGCCGACCCTTGCGAACACAGGGACCGTTCAAACTCGCGAACAGAGAAACTCAGCGATTCGATCAGCAATCAGCTCCGCACCGGTCCCGGGTCGGTTTCGCAAGGTGATTTTGCCTTGTTGGATTGCGACGCCGCGGGCGGGTTCGTCTTTCAGGAGGACGGCTCCGTCGAGGTCGGCGTAATCGAGCAGTGGCAGAAGCTGGGCCGCTCCGCTGATGCCGATCGAACTCTCGACCATGCAACCGACCATCGTCTGCATGCCGCGCGCACGAGCGTCGCGCAGCATTCGCAGGGCGGGGGTCAATCCTCCGCACTTACAAATCTTGACGTTGACGCCATGATACAGGCCCTCGCACCTGGCGACGTCGTCGCTGGTTTGACAGTCTTCATCGGCGAGGATCGGCAGCACCGATTGTTCGAACACCTTGAGTTTGTCTTCCCTCGCAGAACTGATCGGAAGCGGCTGTTCGATGAACTCAACTCCCAGTTCGGAAAGTTCCTTCGAGTTCGAAACGGTCTCGTGGGCAGACCAGCCGCAATTGGCGTCGACCCGGAACGTCGCATCGGTGTGTCGGCGAAGCTCGCGAACGATTTCAATGTCGTGAGGCGTCCCCAGCTTGATCTTGTAGATGCTCCAGCCGGGCTGTTCGTCGAGCTTGGCGAGCATCGTTTCGATCGTATCGATCCCGATGGTGTAGCTCGAATCGACCGCATCGGTCCAGGTGAGTCCCCAGTCCTGCCAGGTCGGTATGCCCAGCCGCTTGCCGCGCAGATCGTGAGCGGCCATGTCGAGCGCCGACAGCGCGAACATATCCCCCCGAACTGCCTCCAGCATTTTGGGCCAGACATCCACCGGGGACTCTTCCAGATAGCGTTCGAGCAGCGGTCGAGCGAGATCGAGAGATTCGCTCATCGAGGCGAACGTGTGTCCGTAAAAACTGTTCTCGGTCGCTTCGCCATACCCGCGAAGGCCGTCGTGTTCCAATTCGACGATCAGGCTCGGTTGACTGGTGATCGAGCCCCGCGCGATCGTGAACTCGTGAGCGAGCGGCAATTCGAACTGATAGAGATTCATTTTCATCGAGCGAGAACCTCTTGCTGTAAGGCGAGGCACGCATGAACGAGTTTCCCGGCACCCTGGCGATAAACGTCACACGCGGGCAGGCCGAATTCCTGCTCGGCGCGGAGAATCTCACGTTCAGCGTCTTCCGGTGTCAGATTTCGGGAGTTCACGGCGATGCCGATGATTTTGCAGGGATGCCGCAAGTTCGCCAGCAATTCGCAGGCTTGCATCTGATCGCTCATGCGCGGGATGTCGATGTTATCGAGACCTTTGACCTGTTCCCGGCCGGCTTCGTAGCAGAAAATGAGACCGTCGGGAGCGCATCCGTGGAGCAGCCCCAGAGTCACGGCGGAAAAAGCGGGATGCGAAATGCTGCCTTGTCCTTCGATCAGCAGAAAGTCGTACTGTTCGTTCTCCTGGACCAGTTGCTCGGCGGCTCCGTTCACGAAGTCCGCCACGACACAATCGATCGGCACTCCCTCACCGGAAATCATGATCCCCGTTTGTCCCGTCGCCAGAAACTTGGCGGAGTGGCCGAGGCTGGCCAACCCGCGCTGGATCTCCAGTGTCGCGACCATCTTGCCGATGCTGCAATCGTTTCCCACCGAATGAATGCGAATGCAGCCCGGGCGAAACTGGAGTGCTTTGGCGGTCTCTTTCAGTCGATTGCGTCGAACGTCCACCAGTTGACTTCCCGACTCGGCAGCGGCGCGGACGTACTCTTCGTTGTCGCAGAGAAAATCGTGCAGACCGGAAACGACATCCATTCCGCGCCGCACGGCTTCGAGAATGACCGGCTTCCATTCGAGCGGCAGTTTTCCTCCCGGAGGTGCGATCCCGATGTAGAGCGCATCCGCGTCGCGAACGTCGGAAAGTGTCCCGACGACCGGAGTCGATCCCCCCGCTCCCAAAAGCTGCTGCGAGATCTGGCCGGCGCCCGGCTCGTCGAGAACTGCTGCGATGTCGTCGGTCCGGTAGCGCAACAGACTGATCGCCGTTTTGGCGAGAAACGGGGTCGAATAACCGTCGGTCAGAAGAACAATCTTACGATGAGGTGGCGAAGTAGTAGTCAAGATTACCCTTTGGAGAGAATGAAACGAGTCTGAAGAGGACGCATTTTAATCACTCTCAATCGACAATGCCTGCATCATCATCAATGAAAAAAAGAATTCTGGCACTCATTTTCTGAATGCAAATCACGAACTGGACAACACTCTCCTCCGGGGTTGAGCCTGCCGATCGGATCTCCGATCGACGCAGTCATTCGGGTTCAATCGCTCCGCGACGGAGAATTCAAACGAAAAGTGACTCGCACGAGCTGGTCTCTGGACCCCACGAATCGCTCGCTGCGAGTGGAAATCGATCTGCCGAACGAGAACGAACTGCTGCGTCCCGGAAAGTACGCCAGCGTGACGATCGAACTCGATCAACGCGAAAACACGCTGGTGCTGCCGATTACTGCCATCGTCCGCGAGGACCGCAAGACGTTCTGCTGTTGCGTGGAATCGCGTCAGATCAAACGCAAGGACATAGAACTCGGTTTGCGCAGCGGGAATGAGGTGGAAGTCCTGTCGGGAATCGACCTCAACGACACCGTCGTCCTCGCCCGTGCCGACTCGCTGCAAGAGGGACAACAGGTCGAAATCATCCAGACCAAGAAGTGAGGTTTTGTAGGAGTTAGGAATTAGGATGTAGGAAGTAGCCTCTGATCGGTTCGATTTTCTGCTCCGAAAATACTTGGCCAGTTTTCGGATCAGCGCGCAAAAGACCCCCTTTCCCCCAATTGGAATCGGGGACAGCACAATTTGTGGCGAACGACGTTGAGACAACACGTGGCGTCGGAC
>DATKCB010000009.1:0-4163 GCA_035513495.1 Planctomycetaceae bacterium
CCGGTCCATCGGACCTCTCTTGGAATTTCGCGGCCCTTCCCTCGACCTGACGGTCGCGGCTACCTCCTGCCACCGGGTTCGCGTTTTCTGATCGGTTCAGGCGGGTTGCAAACCTGCTCCAGGATCTTGTTGCGCAACAGACTCCCTATAGGTAGACGAGGAAGTGAAAGCTGGAGTAAGCGGTATGTCCAAGATCAAAGCATCAATGTCAAAACATGTTGAAACATTGGCGTAGCTCGGGCATCCAAGCCTGCATCTACCAAACCGCGAGCGATCGGATGGAGACCCACTCGGACAGGCTCGGAAGCAGAATCGGGAAAACCTGCTGGTGTTCTTGAGGGACACCGACAGCGATTGTACGCACTCTCGTTTTCTCCCGATGGAAAGTCACTCGTTTCCGGAGGATGGGAAAACTTCGTTCGATTATGGGACTTTGGGAAGCGCCGCAAAGTTCAGGATATTACCGCGATTTCCGGAAGTTGGACACGTTCAGCGATTTATTCGAACGACGGCAAAGTTGCCCTCGGACAGGAAAAGGTCTACCTCTTCAAATCGAACGGGAACCTACTCAAGAGCATGGAGATTTCAGCGGCACCGCCGTTATGTTTTTCTCCCGACAATCGGCACCTGGCGGGAACAAGCTGGAAGGAGGGTCTTGTCAAGGTCTGGGACGCCTCCACGGGACATGAGGTTGTGTCATGGAAGGCTCACCAGGGGACCGCGAATGGAGTCTGCTACTCTCGAAACAGTAAGGTCCTCGTCACAGCGGGCGGAGATCAAATGGTCCGGTTGTGGGACCCTGAAACTCAACTCATGCTGGCGGAATTGCCGCACAATGCCGAAGCATACGGCGTCATCTTCTCTCCAGACGGTAAAACCCTGGCGACGACGGGATACGATCATCTGGTCAAGCTGTGGGACGTCTCCGAGATTCCCGAGATTGCAGAGACTCCTTAAGACTTGCATTCGTTGCGTTCAACAGCCTGAGATTGGTGTTGTGATTGACTCGCTTCGAAACCGCAAGCAGTCATCGAGAAGGCCATCGGTCGCGCGTTGTTCTGCCTTTGCGATTGACACTCCACGAGAAAACCGGGAAATTACTTTGGCACCACATACCCACGACTGCGAAGGACCGCTATGACTGAGACGACCGCACCCCCGCTGCTCACGATTGAAGGATTGACAACCCGCTTTCGAACTGACGACGAAACCGTCACGGCGGTCGATGAATTATCGCTGACGATCCAGGAAGGTCAGACGCTGGGGCTGGTGGGTGAGTCGGGGTCGGGGAAGTCGGTCACGTCTTACAGCATTATGCGGTTGCTGCCGGAGGCTTCCGGTAAGATCGATCAGGGGAAGATCTCGTTTCTGGGCAAGGATCTCGTGCGTTTGCCGATGCCCGAGATGCGTAAGATTCGCGGAAAATCGATCAGCATGATTTTTCAGGAACCGGGAACCTCCCTCAACCCGGTGTTTCGCGCGGGAAGTCAGGTCATGGAGGCGCTGATTCTCCACCAGCAGATGACCAAGGCCGAAGCCAGACAGCGAACGATCGAGCTGTTTGCCGAAGTCGGCATACCGGAACCGGAGCGGCGCGTCGACAGCTATCCTCACGAGATGTCGGGCGGACAGAAGCAGCGGGTCATGATCGCGATGGCGCTCAGTTGCAATCCGAAACTTTTGATCGCCGACGAGCCGACGACCGCCCTCGACGTCACGATCCAGGCGCAGATTCTGGACCTGATCCGCAAACTTCGGGACGAGCGGGGAATGTCGATTTTGTTCATCACACACGACCTGGGAGTGATCGCAGAGATTTCCGACGAAGTGGCTGTGATGTTTCGCGGGCGGCTCGTCGAACAGAATACGGTGACGGAAATCTTCCGCAATCCCCAGCATCCCTACACCAAGGGGTTGCTGGCGTGCCGGCCCCGGCTCGATTCGGAGATGAAACGGTTGCCGACGGTTTCCGATTTCATGCAAATCGGTGCGGCGGGGGAGGACGGATTTCCGGAACTCGTCGAAAAACCGATGAACGACGAGCGACTGCAGGAGTTGATGAATCGAGGACGAGGACGGCTGCTGCACAAGAAGTCGGAAGTCGAAGCGGAAGGCTACGATCCCACCAAACTCAAGCTCGACGCAGACGATACGTTCGTCGCCGACGATCAACCGCCGTTACTGCAAGTGGATGATTTGAAAGTCTACTTTCCGATTCGTAGCGGAATCATGCGGCGAACCGTCGACCATGTAAAGGCGGTGGATGGAATCAGCTTTCGCGTCTATCGCGGACAGACGCTGGGACTCGTCGGCGAGTCGGGTTGCGGCAAGACCACGACCGGACGAGCGATCTTGCGGTTGATCCCCAACAGCGGCGGGACCGTCTCCTACGAAGGACACGAGCTGTTCGGCATGTCGTACAAAGAACTGTTGCCCTATCGAACCCAAATGCAGATCATCTTTCAGGATCCCTACAACTCGCTCAATCCGCGATTGACGATCGAAGCGATGCTGACTGAGGCGATGAAAGTTCACAAACTGGGAAGCTCGCATCGGGATCGCCGCCAGCGCGCGGCGAGTCTGCTCGAAGAAGTCGGACTCGTGGGCGAGCATCTGCTGCGGTATCCCCACGAATTCTCGGGCGGTCAGCGGCAGCGACTGTGCATCGCCCGCGCTCTGGCGGTCGAGCCGGAGTTCATCATCTGCGACGAGTCGGTTTCGGCTCTCGACGTCTCAGTGCAGGCACAAGTGTTGAATCTGCTCAAGGAGCTGCAGGAACAGCGCAATCTGACCTACATTTTTATCAGCCACGATTTGAGCGTGGTCAAGTTCATGTCCGACATGATGGCGGTGATGGACTCGGGAAAAATCGTCGAGTTCGGACCTTCCGAGGAAATCTATCGGAACCCGCGCAACGAGTACACGCGCAGTCTGATTGAATCGATCCCCAACGATTCGCTGGAGAACATTGAACGCCGCCAACGCGAACGGCGGGAAGCGCATGCAGCGCGACTCTCAGTCAAGACCGCCAAGTGAGAGCTCGTATTACCTCTGACCCTCGGCGTCGTACCGCAGGATGTTTCGCATCAATTCCCGTGCGCGAGCGTTCGATTCGAGCTTTTCCCGATCGAACAGCGCTTCGATTTCCGCTTGAGTGGGTTTCAGTTTCTCGAGCTGTTTTGCGGCTTCGACACTCACGGTTCTGTTTTTCGAAAACAGCAGACCGATCCCGACCTGTAAGCAGTCTGAACGCAGAATCCGATGGCTGACCGAGGCTTTGATTGCTTCCAGGCGAACCGAGTCGTCCGCGTCCTGCAGCGCATTGACAATTGCGGTTTGGATCTTTGGATCGAGCGTGGGCTGTTCGGAGATCGCCAGCAGAGAAAGTCGGCGGACTTCCGGTTCTTCATCTTCGGAGAGGACAATCAGCAGTTCATTCACCTCGGGGCCAAATTGTCCGAGCGCGAATGCAGCCCGTTTTCGGACGTGGTCGACGTCATCGAAGACGAGCCGTTCCGCCACGACCGATGCCGACGGAAGCGCCGCGGGCCCCATTGCCCCCAAAGCTCCGACCGCTTTGGCCCGAAGCAGTTCATCCTTGTGATCGAGAAAATTCATCAGCGTGGGGACTGCGGTCGAGGCGTGGCCACCGATCAGCCGGAGTGCATCGGCAGCGGCTCGGCGAAGTTCGAGTTGGTGCTCGGGAGATTCGTGATCGATCGAATCTTCAAGCAGGCCGATCAAAGTGGGGATCGCTTTCGGATGATGTCCTCCGATTTGCGCAAGCGCTTCCACGCAGGCCAGACGAGTTCCCCTGGCAGTTTCCCTGGCTAATAAAAGAACGCAGATCCGGGGAGTCGTCTCCTTGGCCAGCGGCCCCAGCAAGGCAAGCGCTTTGGCTCCCCATAACGCAGGCGATTCCGATTCGGTGCCTGGTTCCGAAAGGAGTTTTTCGAGCGTCGGAATGGCGGTCAGCGAGGGACGACCGATTCGCCCCAGCATCATCGCCGCTTGTTGACGTACCAGTGGAGGAGCGGTCCGATCTCCCACGAGTTCGGTCAGACCGACGACCGCCTGTACCGATCCGGGAACTCCGGGACCGAGATTTATCAGGCGTTCTCTCCATTCTTCGACGGTCAAGCCGTCATAAGTTTTCGGCGAGT
>DATKCB010000010.1:0-10413 GCA_035513495.1 Planctomycetaceae bacterium
GGCGAACATTCAGCTCCCCGATGGAAGCTGGAGTTTCAGCGAAATCGGAGCAAGCTCCGATCCCGGAGAGTTGAAAGACTGTAAAATGGGAGCCACGGGAATGGCACTCATGGCGTTTCTCGGCGCAGGCCACACGCATAAGAAAGACGGTCCGTACAAAAATTCCGTGATGGGCGGCTTGAGTTATCTGATGAACAACGCGCGACTGACGCCCGCCGGTGCTGACTTTCGCGCCAAGAGCGGTCAGGGAAACATGTACGTGCATGGGATTTGCGTGATCGCTCTGACGGAGGCGTATGGAATGACCAAGGACTTACCCCTGCGCAACGCGGCCGAGGGGGGAATCGCGTTTATCATCAACGCGCAGCACAGCGGGAACGGAGGCTGGCACTACGACCCCAATCCGAAAAACCCGGATACGTCCGTGGTCGGATGGCAGGTGATGGCTCTCATCAGCGGACACGGATCAAAGATTCGGATTCCTAAAAACGTGCTCACCGGCGCCTCCAACTTTCTGAATACCGTTGAAGACCAGGATGACAAATTCGTCTATTACGGTTACAGCGCTCCGGCCAAAGGACGGCCGGCTCTGACGGCCGTCGGACTGCTTTGCCGGATGTATCTCGGCTGGGATCACAACAATGAAAACCTGAAAAAGGGGGTTGCCTATCTCGCCTCTGTCGGACCTTCGAATAACGAATACTACAACTATTACGCAACGCAAGTGATGCATCACTGGGGTGGCGAAGTCTGGACCAAGTGGAACGAGGTGATGCGCGATCAACTGATCGACACTCAGGTGCAGGAGGGTGTGGAAGCCGGTAGTTGGAAACCAGGATCCGGACACGCGGGGCCGGGGGGTCGGCTTTATACGACCGTCCTCAACATCATGTGTCTGGAAGTCTATTACCGTCACCTGCCGCTGTATCAGCGAAACGCGGTTCAGGCTGATTTCTGATTCGATCACGTTTCGCCGAATTTCCTGGTTTTGTCGCCTCTCAACGAATAAACGTATTCACATTCGTTCGTCGTTTGGCGATAATCGGTTCCTCTGTTTTGATTTCTCTCCGGAATGAACCATGCTCCTGCGTGCTTTCCTGATCGCAAACTTGTTGTCTCTCTGTCTGGCCTCCGACATTCCCGCGGAGGAACCTCTGCACGCGCGGATCGACCAATTGATTCTCGCTGCCGGCGAAGGAACAACGCCCGCGGATTCGAGCGGTGAGAGCGAGTTTTTTCGTCGTCTCATGCTCGATCTCTCAGGCCGGATTCCCACCCGCGAGGAAACGGTTGCGTTCCTGGCCGATGAGTCTGCCGACAAACGGGCGCAGGCGATCGATCGGATGCTCGCGAGTTCAGACTATCCGCGGCGGATGCAGGAGTTGTTCCATGTGATCCTGATGGAACGCCGGGGGGATGATGAAAACTGGTTGCGATTTCTGCGGGCTGCGTTCGAGGAGAATCTCCCGTGGGACCGGATCGTCCGCACGATCCTGATCCCGGAACCGGACGATGAAAAGTTTCAGGGAGCAGGATACTTTCTCACCGGCAGGCTGATCAGCGAAGGGGCGATGGCGCCCGTCGATGTTCCCGGACTGACCCGCGACGTCGGGCGTCTGCTGGCGGGAGTCGATCTGCAATGCGCGCAGTGCCACGACCATCTGGAATATGAAGACTACAAGCAGCAGGACTTTCAGGGTTTGCTCATGATCTTCGAGAACGTCGAGACGCGACGCGACGTGAAATTTCCGGCAGTGACTGAAAAACTGATGACCTCTCCCCAGCAGTTTCAGTCGGTCTTCGTGCAGGAGCCACGCACGACAGAACCGGTTGTTCCCGGCGGAGAGATCATTCCCATCGCGACCTTTCCCGCAGGCGAAGAATACCTCGTTCCGCCCGACAAGAAACAGCGAACGCCGGGCGTGCCGAAATTCAGTCCGCTGAAAGCACTCGCCAACGGCTTGACGTCCGCCGAGAACGAATTGTTCGCGAGGAACATCGCCAACCGCATGTGGTTCGTGATGATGGGACGCGGACTCATCGAACCGCTCGATTTGAATCATTCCCAGAACCCCGCCTCGCATCCCGAACTGCTCGATCTGTTGGCGCGGGAGTTGACCGCGCATCAGTTCGATCTGAAGTGGTTCCTGCGGGAATTGGCATTGTCAGAGACTTATCAGCGTTCGAGCCGGCTCCCCGAATCGGATTCCCAAATCGATCCGCGTTCGTTTCTCGTCGCACAAGAAAAAAGGTTGTCCGCCGAGCAGTTATTCTGGAGTACGCTGATCGCGACCGGAGAAGCCGAACGGCTGCGGGCGGGAACGAAGCCGGAACAGGCACACGAACCTCACTCGCTCGAACAACTCGTCGAACGCCATGCGAGTCTGAAATCGCTGAAGAAAGAATTTCTCAAGACATTTGCCAATCCCCCGCAAGAACCGGAGATCACGTTCGAACCGAGCGTCAAAGCGGCGCTGTATCTGATGCACGACAAACAGGTGCTGGAACTGCTCGAATCGCGGGAAGGAAATCTGGCGCAACGGCTCAACGCACAACAGGACAACCGCAAACTGGTTGAGGACTTATTTTTGACGGTATTTTCACGAATGCCCGAGGAAGCGGAACTACAGCAGACGGTTGCTTATCTGGAGTCTCATCAGTCGCAGCGGGCGGAGGCGATCGGTCAACTCGCCTGGGCGATGCTCGCTTCGACGGAGTTTTGCGTGAACCACTGATTTTGATTAACCACGAATGACTCGAAAGAAAAGAGAGTCAGAACAGAAGGTCATCTGATGGCAGAGTGCCAATCTTGGGAACATGAACTATCGCGGCGCTCCGTTCTTGCGGGATTGCTGGGCGGGGCGGTCGCGGGAGGGCTTTCGCCGCTCTCGCCACCGGCGTTCGCCGAAGAGTTGAAGCAGAACGACAAGCAGATTCTGCTGTTGTGGCTCGACGGAGGGATGAGCCAGCTCGAAAGCTGGGATCCCAAACCGAACACGCGGTTCGGCGGTCCGTTTCGATCGATCCCGACTTCCATTCCGGGAGTCCACATCAGCGAACTGATGCCGCTGTCCGCCCAGCGGATGCATCATCTGGCGGTCGTGCGGAGCATGAAGACCGAGGATCCGAATCATTCGTCGGGCGTCCCGAAGATACTGCGGGGGCATCCGGCGAATCGGGGTGTGGTCTATCCTTATTTCGGTTCGGCGGTGGCGAAACTGATGGGCCCGACCGAGAGCGGACTTCCACCGTATGTCTGGGTCAAGCCGGGCAACGGCGGGTTCATTTCGACACACGCGGGCTTTCTCGGTCCGAAGTACGGAGCCCTCGCACTCGGCAACGGCAAGCCGCCCGAAAATCTCGTGCGGCCGGAGCAGATTACAGACGAAGCCGATCTCGAACGGCAGGAACTGCGCGAGCTGTTCAATCGGCGTTATGCCGAGCGGCGACGCGCCGAGTTCAGCGAGGCCAACAGTTACGTTTACGATCTGGCCCGCACTCTGATGAAGAACCAGGATCTGTTCGATGCCGACAAGTTGCCGGAAAAAGATCACGAGCGGTATGGAAAGAGCGAGTTCGGACGTCATACTCTGCACGCCTGTCGGCTGATCGAAGCGGGTGTCCGGTTCGTGCAGGTGACCTCGTACGGCTGGGATACGCACGGAGACAACTTCAACGCGCACGCGTCCCGCATGCCGAAGGTCGATCGGGCTTTGTCGGCGTTGATCGACGATTTGAACGAGCGCGGTCTGATGGATCGCGTGCTGGTCGTGATGATGGCCGAGTTCGGCCGGACTCCGCGAATCAACGGATCGGTCGGACGCGATCACTGGCCGAACGCCTGGTCGCTGGCGATGACCGGTTGCGGGATCAAACGCGGCACGATCGTCGGAGAAACGAACGCCGAAGGAACCGACAACGCGACCGAACCATACGATATCGGAAGTCTGTTCCACACCTGGTATTCGGCGGTCGGAATCGAAAGTGCTCACGCAGAATTTTATAACGGAACCCAGCCGTTGCCGATCGCTCACGACAAGATGAAACCTGTCGCAGAATTGTTGAGCTGACTCTACGAAACACCGTCTCGATTCGGGAATTGATCAAGCATGTTTGATGAAACTCTCACGGCCAAACGAACCATCGAACCGAAACCGACGCGAACGGTCGAGCTCGATCGTCAATTGCGGCGGGTGCGATTCAGTCCGTGCGGAAAGTTTCTGTTCGGTACCGGCCACGGCGGAGAAATCAACCGCTGGGATGTGACGGAAGACGAACCCCGGGAACTTCCGCAACTGAAGGGGCATCGCGGCTGGGCTGACGCTCTGGCGTTTTCCCGCGACGGACAGACCTTGTTCAGCGTCGACTCGTGGGGAGGGCTTATCGCGTGGAAGTATGCGGAGGAGAACGCTCAGCCGCTCTGGCAGAATTCCGAAGCCCACGACGGCTGGATTCGTTCGCTGAACCTGAGCGACGATGGAACGCTGGTCGTGACGGGTGGCCGGGATCGCGTGGTTCGCGTCTGGTCCGCAACGACCGGAAAGTTGCTGCACGAACTGAAAGGTCACGAGCAGGAAGTCTACGCGGTCGCCGTTTCGACGGAGGGTTCGAGCGTGGTGTCGGGCGACTGGCTGGGACATCTGATACGCTGGGATCTCTCGACCGGCGATCGAGTGACCGAAACTCGTCTCGAAAGCCTGCACTATTACGAGCGCGATCAGGATGTGACGGGCTTGCAGTCGCTCATGTTTCTGGATGAAGGAACCCGCTTGCTCTGTGCGGGGAGCGAACCGACGAAGACCGGAAACGTATTCGGTGTCCCCTGCCTGAGGCTGCTGAATCCGGAAAGCCTGGAAGAAACCAAAGTCTGGAAGTTTGGTGTCGAGAAGGACGGGTTTCTGTACGACATCGCCCGTCATTCCGACGGGTACTATTTGTTTGTGACTGGCGGGACTCCGGGAGCGGGCATGCTCCAATTGTTCGATCCTGCCGATGACAAGCCTTTCTTCATCGATACGAAGCTGTCGAACCCTCACAGCGTTGCGATCCACCCCGACGGTCGGCGGGTTGTCGTTTCCGCCACGAATCGCAACAGCCAGGGTAATGGAGCAGTTCGCGACAAAGAGGGGAATTATCTCGGCAATTCGTCCCCGCTCCATTTCTTCGATTTGACGGACAAAACCGGCTGATGTGTAGAGCAGGGATCGCTCGAATCCGTTCGATTCGCACGAGAACCGGGCAGGGGTGCCGCTTGACGGTTTTTTCGATCAGTTCTATACTCGCTGGTTGAATGGGAACGAGCGAGCCTCTCTCGCCGGATCGGCCGGTTCGCGAGGAGAGTTCTCCGATAAGGTAACGGATTGATGAATCAGCACCGTCGCGATTTGAATACGAACGAACTGGAAAAGATCGCCGTCAAAGCGAAGCCTTTTCTGGAAGAGCACCTGAACAAAATCATTTATGCCGTGTGCGGTCTGTTGCTGGTGGTGACGCTGATCGTGACCTGGAACCGGTCGTGGGGCGGCGGCGATCCCGTCGGCTGGGAAGAATTTCTGAAAGCTTCCCAGACCGGCTCTCCCGAGGGATACGGCAAGGTTGCCGAGCAATACCCGAACAAGCCGGTCGGTCAATGGGCGCTGCTCAACGAAGCAGAACTTTATCTGAGTCAGGGAGTTCGCTCCAGTTTCACCGATCGCAAGGGCGCCGTTTCCGATCTGGAAGCGTCGCGCAAAAAATTCGAACAACTCCTGTCGTTCAATTCGTTGCCTCCGCGAGTCCAGGAGCGGGCCTTGTATGGGTTGGGCCGTTGTCTCGAAGCGACCTCAGGAGGCGATACCGAGAAAGCCGTCAAAGCCTACGAAGAGTTCCTGCGGAAATTTCCCGACAGCGCGTTTGCAGCGACTGCGAAAACTCAGTTGGAGCTGCTGAAATCCGAAGAGGGGAAAGAATTTTACGCCTGGTTCGCCAGTCAGGATCCGAAACCCGAAGACCGCAGATTACCTAACGACGGGTTTCCCCCCGGACATCCTTCGATCGATCCCGCGAGTCTGATCCGGCTTCCCCCTCTTCCCGACGCTCTCAAGCTCCCCGATTCCGAAGGACCGAAAGGAACGGCGGCCGAGTTTCCCGAAGACGAAAACGGATTGCCTGCTGCTCCGCCGCTTCCGGAAGAGAAGGAATCGGCCGGAACGGCTCCCCCGATTCCCGAGTGATTCCCGTTCGTTGCGAATCGAATATGCGAGTCAGGTCGGCGACTCGACTCATTTCCCGGACTGCTCGGAGAATCTGACGCCTTCGAAAGAATCGATTTGTGACGATGTCCGATGACCTCACTCACGATCCGATCGAACTGACGGTCGAGGCGCGGGCGCACGGTTGGCGGGTCGATCATTACCTGACGCGATTGTATCCCAACTACAGCCGCGCTCTGTTCCAGCGGGCGATCGCGCAGGAAGCGATTCTGCTGAACGGTCTGCCGATCAAAGCCTCGCGCCGGCTGCGAGTCAACGATCGTCTGTCGGTCAAACTTCCCGAACTCCCTGACGAGAGCATCCCCCCCGAGGACATTCCCCTCAACGTCTTGTACGAAGACGACTCGCTGATCGTGATCGACAAGCCGGCCGGGATGATCGTGCATCCGGGCAAAGGGAATTACCGGGGGACGATGGCCGGTGCGCTGCAGTTTCACTTCGACGATCTCAGCGACGTGGCGGGTAAGCTGCGCCCGGGGATCGTGCATCGGCTCGACAAGGATACCAGCGGCGTCCTGGTGGTGGCGAAGAACAACCAGATCCACAACAAGCTCAGCGCACAATTCGCTGATCGCGACGTGACGAAAGTCTACAATTCGATCGTCTGGGGGGAACTCGATTTCGATGCCGGTCAGATCGATACGCATCTCCGCACGCATCCCAAGCAGCGCGAAAAAATGATGGTCTGCGAGCCGGGAGGCAACTCGCGTCAGGCGGTGACTTTTTACAAAACAATCGAACGCTTCTCCGGATTTACGTGCGTCGAACTGTTTCCCAAAACCGGCCGGACCCATCAGCTCCGGGTGCACATGCAGCACCTGGGACACCCGATCGTCGCCGACCGGCAATACGGAGGGCACATCGCGCTGCTTCGTTCGGAATTGACCCGGGAAACCGAGGCGGGATCGAAAACTTCGCGGCGGCGGGGAAAGCTGGAAACGATCGATTCTTCCGATATACTCATCTCGCGACAGGCCCTGCACGCCCATCACCTGGAGTTCGATCACCCCGAGACTGGAAAACGGATGTCGTTTACCGCACCATTACCGGACGACTTCGAACAAACACTCAATGCCTTGAGAGAATTAAGAGCGAAGCCCACAGCTCCGTAGAAAGATATCCGCATGAGACTCGCGAAAGCTCAACTGGCCGACGGTTCGATCGAACTGGTCATGGTCGAGGAAGACCGGTTTGTGCCGCTCGATCTGACGCAGGTCGAAAACGTTCGATTGCTCTCCGATATTCTGCACGCTCCCGATCCGCTGGGTCTGGCGAAGTTTCTGATCGACAACAAACGGGATCCGTGGAGCGAAGCCGATCTCACACTGCTCGCTCCGATCGACCGGCAGGAAGTCTGGGCTGCCGGAGTGACTTACAAGCGATCGCAAGTCGCGCGGATGGAGGAATCGGACAAAGGGGCGTCGCATTACGATCAGGTTTATACGGCTCCCCGCCCCGAGTTGTTTTTCAAGGCGACACCGGCGCGGGTCAGTGGACCGGGCGAACCGGTACGGGTGCGTTACGACAGCAACTGGTCGGTCCCCGAACCCGAACTGACACTCGTCGTCTCGCCCACGAAAAAACTGGTCGGATTCACGATCGGCAACGACATGTCGGCGCGGGACATCGAAGGCGAAAACCCGCTCTATCTGCCGCAGGCGAAGTTCTACCATCAGTCTGCCGCGCTCGGACCTTGCATTCTGATCCCCGAAGCACCGCTCGATCGCAACAATACCCACATTGTTCTGACGATTCGGCGTCACGGAAAAAAAGTGTTCCACGGCGAGACGACGCTCGACCAGATGGTTCGCGAATTCGACGAACTGATCGGCTGGCTCGGACGGGAAAACGAGTACCCGCACGGAGTCTACCTGATGACCGGAACCGGCATCGTGCCCGACGACGAGTTCACTCTGCTGGACGGAGACGAAGTCAGCATCCAGATCACCGGAATCGGAACGCTGACCAATCCGGTCGCGAAGAATTCGATGTGACGGTTCGTAGCCGCCCGGTGAGAATGGAGTATCAACAGTCGTTCCCCCCTACAGCTTGCGCTGTTGGGCTTCAAGGAATCGTTCAGGTTGTTGCGGCCGACGGAGCCGGTTTTTTGTTTCGCTTCGATTTCCAGATCATGCCGTCGTAGGCGTAGTGCAACAGCGAGACGAGCAGCGTGATCAGCGCCCAGGCGTAGGCGGAATTGTGGTTGATGGCCCAGTTGCTGATCCCGATGATCCCGATGAACACCACCATGCCGATCCCTCCCCGGGCGAGTTGATACTTCCAGATTCCGCTCCGGCGGCTCTGGACCGACCAGTTCACGACGGCGAGATACTCGGTCGCGTGAAAGATCGCCTGGGCGAAAAACAGACCGGGGATCAGCTCGTGCCGGCCGAGCTGGATCGCAGCCATCTGCGCGAAATAGAGCGACAGCATGCTCACCACGTACGCCGTGCGGCCGAACCGCCTTCGGTCAAAATCTCTCAGTTCGTGGTACAGCACGATCGCCGCGGGAATCGCGATCGCAAAGTCGACCCAACGCAAATAAGGGAGCAGCCGATCGAACCCGAGCTGAGGCGATCCGGCGATTGCGGTATACACGCCAAATCGCAGGAACACCCACAACACGAGCAAACGCATCGATGACATTTCAAATTCCACCTGCTTGGGAGTTTTTTCGATCTGTCCCAGGCGGCGATAGATCGCCGAGATGCCCGCGTGCTGCGCCGCAAAGTGCCAGGCATTCCAGATGTAATCGAGCATCATAAACAGCCCGAGCGTTTTCAGGGCATTGTTCATCCCGAGCGAGCTTGCACCCACGCCACCGACTCCCAATGCTCCGAGTGCGGCGAGTCCCAGGCCGAGCAGGATCAAACCGCTTCCGTAAGCCGCGAATTTTTTCGGCTCCTGACGGAATCGTTCGGGATCGAGAAACACGAGGACGAGCGTGATCCAGCGGTGCGGAGAACTGATGAAATAGATCTGGAAAAACGAGAGAGGAGCAATGACGCCCGCTTGGGGATCGGCCGCCCCGACGATCGGAAGCTGCCAGATCAGAATCACTCCCACCAGCAGCGGCCAGAAAATGTTCGATACGAAGAGCAGGTCGAGCGCGGGACCGAACAGCCAGGTCTTCGGCGCGGGCTTGCTCGGCTGGACGTTTTCTACCGACTCGGAAACTTCAAGTGTCGCGCGTTCAGACGGCGAAGAGACCGGAACTTCAGTCGTGGACATCAGAAGACTCCCGTGACTTCGACACAGCGCAGCCGCTCCATCGAACTGGAAACATGAGTATACGAACAGTCTCGAACAAACGCGCTGATCGAAACATTCTGCGGAAAACACCTTCCAGTATAAACCGTGGACTGATTCGTGCAGGAACCTTTTCTGCCGAGTCCGCAGGAATTCAATGACTCTAGCCTGCATCGAAGGATCGGACGAATCGGGCGCTTATCGATCTGCCTTGAACAGATCCTCGACAGGCTCTTGTTTCACGGGTATTTCGAAAGGATCCGGCTGCTTGACAGGATCTTTTTTCGCGGGAATGGGAGCTTCGCGAGGCGGTTTGTTCTCTTCGGTTTTCGGCGGCAGCGGCTCCAGTTCTCCCGGGAATGCCGGAAAGTCGTCCGGAACTGGTTTTTCCTTCAAGGGAACAGCGGGTTTCACGGGCGTCGGTTCGGTCGTCTCCTCGGCGGGAATGAGCGGCTTCGCCTCAGGGGTGACCGGTTTTGCGTTGTCGGGCAGCTCGCGTGGAGCCGGTTTGATCGGGGTCTCCCCGATCTCGAACGTCGGGACAAGCCGAGCTGGCGCGGTGGACGGGGTCGTCGGTTTGACTGCCGGTTTCGTCTCGATCGGTCGGGCGTTGCCGATGGCGAAGGAGACCGCAGCGGTGGAGTCCGCGCCCTCATCGGTGGTGAGCTTGGCCTGGATGATCCCTGCACCATCCTTGAGCGTCTTCACGTGCAACAGAGCTTCCCGAACTTCCCCGACCTCCAGATCCTTTTCTGTGAAGCCAAATGAATTTCCGAAGCGGTGCCAGAGGTTTTCCGACAGCAGAACTCCCATCTGCAGGTTCTTCAGCGGAACTTCTCCCGTATTCGTCATGCGAAACAGCAGTCGATGATATTTGTTCAACGGAGCATGCGAATCGGCGAGGATTTCGAGT
>DATKCB010000011.1:0-5327 GCA_035513495.1 Planctomycetaceae bacterium
GCTGTAGCCGTAATAGACGTATTTGTCATCTTGTAATTCGACGGTATTCATAAAATTGGAGGCGCCGGTGAGCACGTTTTTAGGAATCCGAATCTTTGATCCGTGTCCGCTGATCAGCGCCATGACCTGCCATCCCACTACGGAGGTATCTGGCTTGTCCGGATTGGGGGAGTAGTGCCAGCCCCCATTTCCACTGTGCTGAGCATTTATGATGAACGCGATTCCCCCCTCGGCCGCGTTGCGCAGGGGTAAGTCCTTGGTCATTCCATACGCTTCCGTCAGAGCGATCACGCAAATCCCATGCACGTACATGTTTCCCTGACCGCTCTTGGCGCGAAAGTCCGCTCCGGCGGGAGTCAGTCGAGCGTTGTTCATCAGATAACCTAGACCGCCCCTGACGGCGTTCTTGTACGGGCCGTCCTTCATGTGCGTGTGACCCGCTCCGAGAAACGCCATGAGCGCCATTCCCGTGGCTCCCATTTGGCAGTCTTTCAACTCTCCGGGATCGGAGCTTGCTCCGATTTCGCTGAAACTCCAGCTTCCGTCGGGAAGCTGGATGTCGGCCAGCCACTTCAATCCCCGGACCACGGCGGCTTCACTCCCCTCGTTCCCCCCCTGCGATTTGATCAGCCCTTGCTTCCCTTTGGCCGATCGCCCGCCGAACTCCCCTTGCTTCGCAATCTCGGCCAGCGATTGAAAGGCTTCATCGTCGAGTTCGATGCTCGGTTCGAGATCGTTAATATCCAGTTGGAGCGGAGTGGTTTCTTCGATAATATCCGTCGCGACGGTGTCCTGGGGATTGTCCTCGAACGAGTCGTTGTAGATCTGGTCGGGCTGATCGAGAGCCTGAAAGACGTCTTCGTCCTGAACTTCCTGTTCGGGTGGTTTACTCACGATATTGAACAGATTCTCGATGGTTTCGTTATCGAGGACAATCAGAGCCAGCGCGAACAGAACCAGTGCGTGGAGGACCGTGCTGACGAAGTAGGTCAAAATCGCCGCTCTGCCATCCTGTGACCTCAGATATTCGCCGAGTGAACGTCGCGGAGGACGGACCTTTTCGAGTACCGACTTGGAGGTCCTCTTCGTTGCGCTGGGCGCCGACTGTGCCGGAGCACCGCTTCGATCTGCTTTTGCTTCGGAATTTGCTGTTGATGCCGTCTTCGCGGTGGCGTCCCTCTGGGGAGCGTCGAGCTTAACATCCGATGCGGGCGCTGCTTGATCGGTGGTCATAACCGTATTTTCTGGTGGACGGAATGCCGAATTTGAACGATGGGGCGAAGTGACTTTGGTGGCCCAAAAACGTCGAACGACGCCCCTCCAGAATACCCGATAAATCAACGAATCACACAGTCGTTTTTCTTGAATCGTTGCAAAAAAACCAATTTGAAGCGAATGTTCAGAAGGAAGTGCTCGCCGAACTTGCTGAGAGCGGACTCTTTTTGCCGTTCTCCCGAAAGGCACCCGTCTTCAAAAATCGGACCGTATAATCGATTCCTCGGGGATCT
Source organism: Planctomycetaceae bacterium (assembly GCA_035513495.1). GTDB lineage: Bacteria > Planctomycetota > Planctomycetia > Planctomycetales > Planctomycetaceae > DATKCB01. The sequence continues at coordinate 1,509 of DATKCB010000011.1, forward strand.
TTCATCAGAAACGAGTGCAGAATCGGAATTGTGACGAAATCCGCCGCGCCGGGGAGTTTTGTCCGTTCCAGTTCGACCGTCCCGTCGTCGTCCCCCGGAATCAGAGGATTGTAGCCTTTCTCCGTTCCGCGCGCTCCGGACAGAATCGCGAATTCGAACTGCGGAATCGGTAACGAGGAAATCACCCCTTCGGTATCGGTCACCAGTTGCTGACCCGCCGGACCGAACAGGAATTTGAAGGCTCCCATGTCCTTGACCTGATCGGCCATCCCGGCCCCCTGATTGGGAACGCCGATCATCACCATCCGCCGAATTCTCGGATCGGGTTTCTCATTATCCTTGAGGTAACATCGCAGCACGAGACCACCCATGCTGTGCACCACGAAATTGATTTCTTCGATTCCTTTCAGGGAATCTAGACACATTTTGAGATACCTGGCCGATTCGCTGATCGAAACGCGCGTGCTGGGATAATCGAATCCGAAGACGGCGTAACCTTCTTTGCGCAGGCGATCGCCCATCTTGCCGAACGATTTCGACGAGCGGATAATCCCGTGAATCAACACGACCGCTTTGCCCGACATCGGCGGGAGTTTCTTCTCTTTGCGAATTTCTTCGAGCTTGTCCCGGCATTCCTGCAGCGATCCCCACGTCAGCCGCACGTCGTTGCCGTCGAGCAGCCGGTAATGGCCGGTGATGATATTGTGCTGAATACTGTATTCGTGGAAATAATGCACATCGCCCCAGAACTGACGGCCGCCCAGAGTCTTCACAGAAATCTCCTTCGCATCGGGTGCTCTGAGAGGGAACTCGTCCCCCGCGTTACAAATTCCACACGACAAGCTGAACAACACCAAAGTGATCGGCACGTTTCTCAACATTCTATCTCTCCCTTCGAGGACCCGATTCTCGCCTTTCACAGGACGATTCGGCAAGTGCAAACTGGATCCCGAGGGACGTCACAGGCGACACGTCGCGTATGTCTCAGAAGCGTCCGCGTTTCAAAGGTGAATCGCGACGTCGAGCGCACCTGCCAACAACAACCCGATCGAGACCAGCGCGTTAATCCGGAAAAACGCCAGATTGACCCGGCTCAGATCGTCCGCACTCACGACGGAATGCTCGTAGAGCAGCAAGACTGACAACAGCACGACCCCCGCCAGAAAAATCATCCCCAGCCCGCTGAAATACCATAAGGCGAACAGGCAACCGATCGTCGCCAGGTGACTCGCGAAGGCGATTCGCAACGCGGTTTTGTTTCCGAACCGGGCGGGGATCGAATGCAGTCCCGCCTGCCGGTCGTAGTCGCTGTCCTGGCAGGCGTAAATGATATCGAATCCGCCAACCCAGAAAAAAATGACCGCCGCCAACAGTACCGGCGGGAGTGCGATCGTGTCGGTAATCGCGATCCAGGCGGCGATCGGTGAGAGCATCAACGCCGCCGAAAGCCAGTAGTGACACAGCGATGTCCAGCGCTTCGCATACGAGTATCCCAGCAGAAACAGCAGCACCGGCCCCGACAGAATGATCGGCCACGTCTTCGGTAAAAACAGCAGCGTCGAGAGTACGAATCCGACACTGCAAACGATTGTCATCGCCAGTACCGTTCGCACGGACATCAATCCGGTCGGTAAATGCCGTTTTTCCGTCCGAGGGTTGGCCGCGTCGAGCTTGCGATCTGCCAGCCGATTGAACGCCATCGCCGCCGACCGGGCAAACACCATGCACAACAGAATCCCCGCCAGATCGCGCCACGCAAATTCGACCGTCTGCCATGCCAATAGCGCCGAGAGCAGCGCGAACGGCAACGCAAACAGCGTATGACTGAACCGGATCAGTTCCAAGAATTGTTTCAACTGTCGGAACATGACGTTCAACCACCCGATGCGAGATTATTTCTCAGTCTCTGACCGAAAAAACAGCAACGCCTTCACTCACCGTTCCAGGCGCGCTGGAAGAAATTCACCCAGTTGCGGTACATGATCCCTTCGACGTCGGCGTCGGAGTATCCGTGTTTCTGCAGCAGGTCGATCAGTTTTCGCAGGTCGGCGATGCTGTCGAGATCGCTGGGGCATTGTTCTTTTCCGAAACCGCCGTCGAGGTCGGAACCGATTCCGCAATGTTCGGCGTTTCCGGCGATCTGACAGATGTGGTCGATGTGCTTCACGATGTCCTCGATCACGACGGTCTTGGGATCGCTCACGCCGATCACCCAGCCGGGATTAATCATCCAGTTGTCGAACGCGGCACCGATGACCGCCTTGCGTTCGATCAGCGCCTTGATCTGTTGGTCGGTCAGTTGCCGGTCGGCATCGACGAAGGTCCGGCAGTTGTGATGGCTGGCCAGCACCGGACCTCCATAAATATTGAGCGCTTCCCAGAAACTCTGATCCGACAGATGCGTCGCATCGAGAATCATCCCGACCCGTTCCATGTTACGAAGCAGCGCCGGCCCATGCTCTTTGAGGCCGCCTTTGCTGCCGGTTCCGTGTCCGTACTCGTCCGGTCCGTAATGAGCCGGTCCGAGAATCCGCAGACCTGAGTTGTACCACTCCTCGATCATGCCGGGATCGAGCACCGACCAGCTTCCTTCCATGCTCAGGATAAAGCCGATCGGCGAAGCCTCGCTGGGAGAGTCCCATTCGGCGATGTGCGCTTCGAGCGTAGGCCAGTCGGAGATTTCTCGCAGATACCCCTGTTTGACCAGCGCACGGTAGTACGCGAGTTGTCCGTAACTGGCGGCATAGGCGGCTTCACGGGATTGATAAAAGGTATTGAATTTGTCCGGGCGGCGTAAACGAGGAAGCAGCGTCGCGATGACGGTGCCGATTTGTCCCTTGCGGAGTTCCTCCCACGAGACGACCGGATCGCCCTGTGCGCGATCGGTGACAGCGGATTCGGTTTCGCGAATTTTCGAAACGGGATGTTTGAGTTCCCGGTTCCATTCGAGCGCGTTCCAGGCCATGTCGAGGTGTGCATCAAACAGTTGCATCAGGAGGGGCTTTCAGAAGAGGAGAGGCGATAAGCCGAGCAGGCGAGAGCGAACCAGCCGACGATCAGGGCGGTTCCTCCCAGGGGAGCGACCATGCCCAGCCTGGTATTTTGAGTCAGGACCAGCAGATACAAACTGCCGGAAAAGAAAATGATTCCCAGCAGAAACGACCAGCCGGCGATCTGCAGACCGCGACGTGTTCCGCTCAGCGACAACAGACCGACGGCGATCAGGCCCAGCGCGTGAGTGATCTGATACTCGGCGCCGGTCTTGAAATCCAGCAGGTATTTGTACGACGCAGCCACTTCCTGTCCGGCGATCACCTTGGGTGGGGACTCTCTGTAAAGTTCGACCAGTTTTGCATCGAGTCCGTGCGCGGCGAACGCTCCGAGAATCACCCCCAATCCGGCGAGAACCGCGCCGGTGGAGAGCCAGCATCTGGCCGCTGAGACGTTGCTTGATGAATCGGACATGGTCTCTCCTTCGTGAGCTACAACTCGATCTTCGCGCCCAGCGCCTGCATGAACGCCGACAGCAAGGCCGGATGGGCCGGCCAGGCGGGTGAGCTGATCAGGTTTCCGTCGATCTGAACTCCGTCCACCGCGATCTCGACGTAGGTTCCCCCGGCGAGAGTCACTTCCGGTCCGCAAGCGGGATACGCCGTACACGATTTTCCTTTGAGCACACCGGCTGCCGCGAGCAGTTGCAGTCCGTGACAGATCGCCGCGATCGGCTTTTTTGCGTCGGCAAAGTGCCGCACGATTTCGAGCGCGCGTGGATTCAGCCGAATGTACTCGGGCGCTCGTCCGCCGGGAATGTACAGACCG
>DATKCB010000012.1:0-16224 GCA_035513495.1 Planctomycetaceae bacterium
AGCGCCTCGTTTTCCGTTCCGAGTCCATACGACATCCACGAACCCAGGCTGGGCCGCGTCGGAATGATCGTCCCGTTGTTCATCAGCAGGAGCGCCGGTCCGTGATTGGGATTGTCGGTGTGAACCGAGCGGAGAATGCACATGTCGTCGATGCACTCTCCGAGATGCGGCAGCAATTCGCTGACCGGCACACCGCTCTCTCCCCGGTGTTGGAATGGGAACGGCGACGGCATCAGTCCGGCGGTTTTGCGTTCGGTGCGGAGATTCACTTCGGCGGGACGTTGTCCCTCGAATTTTTTGAGCAGCGGTTTCGGATCGAAGAAATCCCCCTGAAACGGTCCGCCGTTCATAAAGAGCTGAATCACCCGATTCGCCTTTGGGGCGAAGTGCGGAACGCGCGAGGCCGCTACGGTCTGCTGCTGGAGCGCCTGCAACAGCCCGAGCGTGCCGAGACCGCCGCCGAGCTGGGACAGCAGCTCGCGGCGGGAGAAGGATGTTGATTCGGGAAACGTCATAGCGAGTCAGTCTACGTACAGAAAGTCATTCAACCCCAACAGCGCGTGCAGATAGGAGTGCCACCGCTGTGGAGAGATTTCACCGTTCGTTTCAGTGATCTGATCCGTCTGCAAAAACGCAAGTCCGAGTTCGAGTTCTTCGGCGGTCGGTTCGCGGGCGAACAGACGACGATGGCCGAACGCGATCTGTTCCGACGGAGAAACATCTTTCGGCAGCGCGGCGTACAGACTCTTCGCCTGTTGCTCGACGAAGGGAGCGTTCAAGACGAACAGTTGCTGCAAGGGAGTGGTCGTGGGTGTTCGATTTGGGCTGTGCGCGTTGGGATCGGGGAAATCGTACATTCGCAGCATCTGGTCGAGTTCGCGGCGGGCGATCTTGCCGTAAATCGTGCGGCGGTTGTTGGCGGCCTCTTCCAGCGGAACCGGCTCGCCTCCGAGCGTTCGATCGAGATTTCCCGCGACTGCCAGCATCGCGTCGCGCCACATCTCGATCAACAACCGGCGACGGTTCATCCGCCACAACAGGCGATTCTCGGGATCGACACGGTGAGAGGTTGCATCGAACGCACTCGATTGCCGGTAGGTGGAGGAGAGGACGATCTGCCGATGCAGCCACTTGATGTCCCAGCCGTGCGCGACAAACTCGACGCTCAGCCACTCCAGCAGTTCGGGATGAGTGGGAGCCTCCCCCTGTCTGCCGAAATCGCTCGGCGTACGGACGATCCCCTGTCCGAAATGTTCCAGCCAGATCCGATTGACGAACACCCGCGCCAGCAGCGGCTGCGTGTCGGTCAGCATCGTTTCAGCCAGTTCCTTCCGGCCGCTCCCTTGTTCAAAAATGACCGGCTCTTCACTGGTCGAGAACAAAACGGGAAACCCCCGCGGCACAATCGGACCGGGATTGGACGGATTCCCCCGTTTGAAGACCGGCAGGTCGCGCGGCTCGCGTTCCTTGTATTCGAGCCGGGTGGCGTCTTCTCCGTCCGGTTTCACGTAGAGACTCGCTTCGCGGACGATGTTCATCCATGGAGTGTCGTAATGGGGAGTCGAGGTGCGAATCGATTCGATTTCCGCGTTGAGTTTCTCCGCTTCCTCGGACTTCTTGTCTTTGATCGCGTTGAGTTTCACTTCGAGGGCCGCGATCTGAGTGCGGGCCTGTTTGACGGCATCCGCTTCGCTGGCCGGGAGCATCGGGCGGTCGTCGAACTGCGTACTCGCGAAGACTCCCGCCAGCGCGTAGTAATCCCGCGTCGTAATCGGATCGAATTTGTGATCGTGACAGCGGGCGCACGCAATCGTCAGTCCGAGAAATGTCCGCGAAACGGCGTCGATCCGCTCGTCCCACTCTTCCGCCACCACCTGCTCGATCACTTCGGGAGCGAGTTTGAGTTCTTTCCAATAGGTGGGACTGAGACCCAGGAATCCGAGGGCCGCGAGATCTTCGGGAGGAGTGCCGGGAATCAGGTCCCCCGCAAGCTGTAGACGTACGAACTCGTCGTAAGGCCGATTGCGGTTGAAGGCCGAGATCACCCAGTCCCGATAGATCCATGCCGATGCCGTGCTGTCGAGCCAACTCGCAGTCGTATCGGTATAGCGGGCGAGATCGAGCCAGACCCGCGCCCAGCGTTCTCCGTAATGCGGAGATTCGAGCAGACGTTCGACGAGACGCTCATAACCATCGGGGGATTCGTCGGCCAGAAATGCTTCGACTTCTTCAGCCGTCGGTGGCAGTCCGATCAGATCGAACGACAGGCGGCGAATGAGCGTGATCCGGTCCGCCGGGGGATTCGGTTTCAGATCACGATCTTCGAGTTGCTTGAGGAGAAATCGATCGAGCGGAGTTGCGGCTCGCTCGTTCTGCGTGACTTCGGGAGGTTCAGTTTTTTCCAGTGGTCGGAACGACCAGAACTTTCGCGCCTGTTCGTAGTCGATCTTCTGTGCTTCCGGCCGGACTTCGGCCTTGTACTCGGGGAGCGGCGCTCCCTCGCGGATCCAGCGTTCGAGCAGTTCGATCTCGGCCGACTTCAGTTTTCCCTCGGGAGGCATCTGCAGATCGGGATCGCGATACCGGATCGCCCGGACGAGCAGACTCTGCTCGGGATCGGTCCCGCTCCAGAGTTTCCCCCGCGATCCCCCCGCTGCGATTCCCGCAACGGTTTCGAGCACCAGTTCTCCGTTCTCAACGCCGGCCTCCTTGGAATGGCATTCCCCGCAATGTTTTGCGAGCAGCGGGCGGATGTTCGTTTCGAAGAACGCGATCCCGTCGCCGGTCGGCGCAGGCGATTCGCCGTCGAAACCGGATCCTGGAATCGGAGCACTCAGACAAAACATGAGCAGCAGAAGGCGAGTCATGAACGAGGCGGGGGTGAAGGAAGGTCGGGTTTCCTGTAGCCCTTCATGCTACCCGATCGAATCGCATGTTCGCCAGTCGATTTCCAGTGTCCGGCTGTGTTTTGATCGGCCACAGACCGCTATTGCCCGCACGGCGGACCGTACGTGGCTGGGAGCTCGAGGAAATCGGACTGTCAGAAATCAGATCGTGACACCAATCGGAACGATTGGGTATAATTAATCGGTTCTGAACAATGCATCGGAGAAGAGTCCAGGATTGTGACACCAGCCGCCAGATATACCAAGATTGTTGAATGGTCCGAGGAAGACCGCTGCTTCGTCGGAAGCTGTCCCGGGCTGTTCTACGGCGGATGTCACGGAGACGACGAACAGGCTGTCTTCGCGGACCTGTGCGAACTGGTCGAGGAGACGATTCAGCTTTACCAGCGCGAAAGCAAACCGCTTCCGCCGGTCACCTCAGGCTACGACTGGGCCAACACCATCGCCCGCACGGCGACGAAGTGAGCGAGTTAGCGCATGCGACCGCGTTGGTAATGATGCGTTGACGGGGGACTCACCACAACCAGTAAGTGACCCCCGCACAGCCGAGGATCGTTCCGACTGCCAGCACATTCGGCAGCAGATTGGAGCGATTGGGGTCTGCGGTGTAGGCGGGCAGCGCTTCGCGGCTGCGGAGCAGCCAGCCCCGTTCGGCGAGCCGCATGTCGTGATCCTTCGCGGTGGGTCCCAGCGCGAGCGTCGTGACGATCATCGGAACGACTGTGAACAGGATCGACCACAACAGCGCCACCCAGCGCTCAGTGAACCAGCTCGGCAGAAACGCAAAATCGTAAAACTGCCGATCGACGAGCGCGATGACTCCGTAAACTGATCCAGTCAACAACCCGATGATGCCGCTCTTTCGATGCACGCGGGTGAACACGCCCAGCATGTAAATCGTAAACAGCGGCGTGACGAACACGGGGATCAACGTCGTGAACGCCTTCAGCATGTGCTCCTGTTTCCAGATGAAGGGGAGATAGGCGAACCCGATCAGCAAAACACCTGCCGTTGCCAGTCGTCCGACGAACACGTAATGAGCGTCCGGTTTGTCTTTGACGATCAGCCGCGCGTAGACGTCGCGGGTGAAGATCGCCGAGAGGGCCGAACCCATCGAATCGAACGTACTGACGACCGCGGCGATCACTCCGGCGACCACCAGCCCTTTCAGTCCGGGACCGAGAACTTCGTTAGCGAGGATCGGATAGAGATCGTCGGCGGTCTCCAGCGCAGGCAGGCCCTCGATCCCATGTCCGAAAACACCGAGGCAGGCGGAAATGATCATCACGGGGAGACTCAACACAACGCCGAAAATCGCCGCGTATTTCATATCCCGCACCGAACGGGAGCCCATCAGCCGCATCGTCTGCGTATGATTGACGGTCCAGTAACCGCTGCCGATGATCGTCCAGCCGAGCACGATCAACAGCGGGGAGACGGCATCGTGATCTCCATGAAACGAGCCGATGTGCATCAGGTCGGACTTGTCCCCGCCCCCCTCGGTGGGGATCGCTTGCAGTTTGGTTTCGAGACCGCTCCAGCCTCCGGCAGCGTTCCAGACTGCTCCGAAGATCACCAGCGCGGCGACGATCATCACAATTCCCTGAGCCGAGTCGGTCCAGACGACCGACTTGAGCCCTCCCCAGGCCGTGTAGATGCCCGTCAGAATCACGAGCAGAACGATCAGTCCCCAAGCCATCGCGGGAGGAATCACGACCAGCCGAGTCAGCACCAGATACGTGGACCAGATCATCATCCCCAGCATGCTCGTGCGGTATTGAATCTGAATCAGCGCGCTGATGATGCGGGTGGACGGTCCGAACCGGGCTTCGAGGTATTCGGCGTTGGTGTAAAATCCGTGGCGACTGATCGCCGGGACGACGAAATACGCAGCAAGAATTCCCCCCACGGCGCTCCCCAGCGCGTAGACAGTAATGACGTGAATCCCTTCGTTGTAGGTCATCCCCGTCACGCCGACCAGATCGGCGTTATCGACGTTCGTGGCGAACATCGACAGTCCGACCGCCCACCACGGCAGCGACCGCGCCGCGAGAAACCACTCACTGCTCGATTCGGTCCCCCATGCCAGATACAGGCCGTAGACAATGATCGATCCATTGATGATGAGTACGATCATCCAGTCGAGAGTTGTCATGGCGAATTTCTAAAGTGGAGAGCGGAAAGCGGTGGGGAATGAATGTCAAATTTCAAATGACAAATGTCAAATGGTTTCGAAATCAGTGAATTGGTGGATTGGGAGATTCTTTCAACCTTTCACCTTTAACTCTTTCACATTTCACACTTTTCGTACCTTTCGCACTTTTCACACACAAAACTCGTCCCGCTGTCCCCAGGGAATCGGCATCGTGGGCGGAGTTCGGTGCAGATCGATGCGTTTGTCTTTGGGGCGGTTCTTGAAGTATTTCACGTAGGCGACGAGTTGCCTGCTCGCTTCTTCGCAGGCTTGTTTCCCTTTTTCTTTGGTGGCGAGTTCGGCTTCGCCCAGGACGCCGGACTCGCTGTAACTGCTGGTCCACGAGACGACCGTGCCGGGGCCTTGTCCGTAAAGATCGACGTAGTTGAAGGGGCTGTTGTCGTTATTGAAGCTGATGTCTCCGTTTTTGATTTTGTCCTTGCGGACGTTTTCTTCGTCGAGATGCAGATACATCGAAGTCTCGAGTTCGCAGGCGTGGGCGATGCCTCCGGGGAATTTGCTCTGCCGCCAGTTCTTCATGAATTCGGGATCGACCATCAACAGTTCCCACCAGCCGGTCAGCACGCATTCGGCGTCGGTTTCGAGATTCGCCCGCCGCGCGACCAGGTTCAGATTCGGCATGTTCGAACCGTGACCGTTGAGCAGAATGATCTTTTTGAATCCGTGATACGCCAGCGACTTCGCGACGTCGAGTACCATCCGCATGAAATGCTCGTAATGGCAGTTGATCGTGCCGGGGAAATCCATCACGTGGCCGGTGTATCCGTAACTGATGATCGGCAGGACGAGGATGTCCTGCGGCGCCAGGCGACCGGCTCCGTAAGCGACTCCCAGCGGACAGACGAGATCGACGTCGAGCGGCAGATGCGGACCGTGCTGCTCGACGGCTCCGCAGGGAACAATGCAGACCTTGCCGAGGTCCACGGCATCGTTGATTTCGGGCCAGGTCAGTTTTTCGTAACGGTATTCGGTTTTCGCGCGGTCGGACATCGTGCAGGAATCCTTGGGGTGGGAAAAGTACGAAAAGTGTGAAAAGTGAAAGAGTTGAAAGTTGAAGGTGAAAGGTGAAGACGAATCAGGACGAAATCGGTGGTTTAACCTCGGTACTTCTTCAGTTTCTCGTGATCGAGTTCGATTCCCAGTCCCGGTGACTGGGGAATCTTCAGATATCCTTCGTCGTCGATGACGAACGGTTCGGTCGTCAGATCTTCGACGTAGGCGCAGGGAGTGAGGTATTCGACGTACCGCGCGACCGGCATTGCAGCGGCGAGTTGCAAATCGGCGGCGAGTCCGATGGCGGTGTTCCAGCCGTGCGAGACGAGTTGGACGTTGTGATCGAAGGCCGCCCAGGCGATCCGCCGCGATTCGCTCAAGCCCCCGTTTTTGGTGCAGTCCGGCTGGATGATGTCGACCGCCCGGCGTTCGATCCAAGGGAGAAATGATTCCCTTCGCGTCAGCACTTCGCACGAAGCGATCGGAACGGGGGACTGTTTCGTGAGTTCGATATATCCTTCGATGTCGTCCGGAGGGAGTGGTTCCTCGAACCAGACGATGTCGTAATCGGCCAGCATTTTGGCGGTTTCGCGGGCCCAGTTGAGTCCGTGCGGCCAGAACTGCTCGCTCCCCCCCGCATCGACCATCAGCTCGATCTTCTCGCCGACGGTTTCGCGCGCGGTTCGCACGAGCAGTTCATCGAAGGCGCGGCTTTTGCGTCCGAAGGGACGCCATCCGAGCTTGATCGCTTTGAATCCCCGGGCGACGGTTTCTTTCAACCGGTCGCGGAGAATCGCCGGTTCGTCGAACAGCATCGATCCGTACGGCTTGATCCGGTCGCGGTAATTTCCACCCAACAACCGCGAGACCGGTTGCCCGCAGATTTTCCCCATGATGTCCCACAGTGCGATGTCGATTCCGCTGATCGCGTGCTCGACCGATCCACCGCGTCCTTGCCAGAAAGACGAACGGCGGAGTTTTTCGGTGACGCGCTCCGGTTCCTCGGCGGATTCATTCTTCCACAGAGGCGCGAGCAATTCGACGGCGCCGCGGACGAGCGTTCCCGAAGTGAAACAGCTTCCGACACCCGTCACTCCTTCATCGGTTGTGATCTCGATCAGGGTATGCAGATTTTCCTGCGGTTCGTGTCCCTGCGGCCAGCCTCCGTCGACGGTGTCTCCGGTGAGGGGAATGACTTCGATGTTTTGAATTTGCATGTTGCCTGTTTCTAGGTGTTGGTCGTGAGGAGTTAAGTATGCGGAGAGGCGAGCCGGTCTGGCGAGAAAAAAGTTGTTCGAATCTGAAAATCTTGAGAGCATCCTCGACGGTGAAGGGGAAAATTCGAGTTAAAGCATAACGATTATTCGTGCTGTACGAGGAGGTCGAGAAAGCATCAATTCCATCCGCGATCTGAACGATGAGGAAGATACGAAAAAAACAACCGTGAAGGATCTCAACGGTTTGCTTTCCAGCGGAACGCTCAAGGAGGGTGATCATGCGTTCGATCGCATTTCTTCAGAGTCGCCCCTGCTCAGCGGGACGATCCTTCCGGTAGACCGAGTCGATTCCGATCCTGCGGTGTCGCAGCATTCAGATCGGCTCTGCGTTCGACAAGGAGGTTGTATCGCCATCGGATCATTCTCTGGATTGCTGAGAACCCGCTCATTGCATCTTGCGTAGATTGGGCAGTTTAACATTTCTGATGTTAAAATAGACCAAGTATGCAGATCGAACGCGCGCTGAGACAAATCGTGCTGTCGGGTCGTCTTTCGACACGATAAAGGACGGTATCATCGGCTGCGCTCTGAAATCTTCCGCGTGGCTGCGATTCTGGTCTTATTCGGAGGAACACCATGCGCTCGATCTGCCTGACGCTTTCACTGGTTTTGTTCGGTGGAACCAACGCCTCGGCGAACGTCTTTGACATTTTTGAAGACCTGCAACCGGTCAACAGCTTTCTGCCGGACTGCGTGCCGTCGATGAATCTGGGGTGCGATACGTGCTACACCGATTCGACTTGTGAGAACTCCTGTTACGGTTGTCCGCCCGCTCCGCTGATGATCGGGGACTCGATGGGAATTCCCTATCATGTTCAGGACGGCGCAGGTCGATTGAATCTCCCGAATTTTTATTCCAAAGTGGCCGACAACAACTCCGCCATTCCCCAGGATCGGGTCTTTCTGACATACCAGTACTTCAACGATTACCGCTTGCAGAACATCTTCGGAGGTCCGAATTCGAAACGGGATCTCCAGCTCTACACGGTGGGACTCGAGAAGACGTTCGGAGGCGGAAACCTTTCGGCGGAGTTGATCGTTCCATTTTCCTACTCGCCGAGTCCGCAATTTGTTTGGGGCGCCGGAATCGCCCCCGCCAGCCAAATGGAATTGCAGGACGTCGCATTCGGGCTGAAAGCCCTGCTGTACCAAAACGACGCATCCGCCGTTTCGACAGGAGTCCGGCTCGAAGTACCGACAGCGGCCGACATCCACGCCGTGAACATCGCCGGAGTGTTGCATAACGACGTCTGGGCAATTACGCCGTATCTGGCGTTGCTGCATAACCTCACCGATGACACCTTCCTCCAGGCGTTTGCCGCTTATCGGATGCGTACCACCGATCAATGGGTCACGTCAGCAGGCGCTCCGTTTCAAGTCGGCCGCGAACCAAATTATCTGAACCTCGATGCACAACTCGGACACTGGTTGTATCGCAATCATGGTTCGAGTGGACTGACCGGTTTGATGGCGAGTGTGGAACTGCACTATACGGGCACATTCGAACCTGTTTCACCGCAAGGAATCACGGGAGCTTCGGTGTATCTCGAGGGAGAGCAGGATATACTCAACCTGACCACCGGAATCACCGCGTTGTTCAACGACAACGCCACGTTGACGGTAGGAGTGGTCAGACCAGTTCGCAATGGCAGCACGACTCTTCCGGGTGTGATCGACGCTCCTTCCGATCGCTTCTACGATTGGGAGGCCGTGATTCAGTTTAACTACTTCTTCGGAAACTGATTCCACGAACGCAGCAAATTTGATTCTTCTTTCGCGGGGAGCCGATTCAACTCGGTTCCCCGCGATACTTTGCGCCGAACTTCACTTTCGGAATCACCTCGCAAAACGGATCCGTTCATCTCTACAAAAGCGGAAGAGTATGTCTCTCGGCGAAATTGTTCTGGGGACTGCACGTCGAATTCGCTATACTCCTCAGTTGCTGTTGACGAACGAGGTCCGACGCGGGGGAAGATCTTCACCTCTCCTCCTCGGATGTTCGACTTTGGCAGTTCACGAGGGAAACGCTCATGCCGCCTGAAAATGAAAGCTCGGAGGAGTTGTTGAAACTCGCTCAAGGGCTGTTTCGAACCCGAAACTATTCCGAAGCCTTGAAAGGGTTCGAGGAGATTCTGAACTCGGATCCCGACAACATCAAGGCGTGGCGCGGAGCAGCCGCGTCGAACTTCGAATTGAAAAATCACGATGCGGCCATCGAACAATTTAAGAAGGTTGCGCAGCTCGATTTCCAAAGCGGGACGGCCTGGCTGAATCTTGGAGCCATCTATCTCAAATTGAAACGCTATCAGGAGGCGATCGACGCAGTCCGAAAAGGCATGATGCGGGAAAAGCGTTCCGCGATCGGGTTCTTCTATCTGGGAGAAGCGCACTCGGGTTTGGGGCAAACCAAGATGGCGATGTCGGGCTACAAGGAAGCCTTGAGTATCGATGACAAATTGTTCGATGCCCATCTCGGCCTGGCGAATCTCCATCTCGAACTGAAAAATCATCGCATGGCCGAACAGCACTATTCGCGCGCCCTCGAACTGCAACCCGGCTCGAAACGGGCTCAAGCGGGACTCCATCAAACCCGCTCCGACGCGGACAATATGCGCGACTCGGTCAGCCCGTTCGGACGTCTCGTCGATGAAGACAACATCGGACTCAAAGCCAGAATATCGCTGAACCGTTCGCTCTCGGTCGAAGAACAGATCGAGGATCGTACCGCCATCCACATCATTACCGCCGAAATTCAGACGGCAGCAGGAGACTGCCTGCGACACCTCACGCAGGAAATCGAACAGGCCGTGCTCAAACTGAACCGCGCGCTGGCCGAAGGAGATTCCACTCCACGAAACGTGCTGGCCGCGTTCGATCATTTTCACGGTTCGGTGAAAGAATGGATCAAACTGCGCGACGAAATGCGAAAAAAAATGCTCAAACTGCGCGCGCACGAAGAATTCGTCAATACGCCCGAGTTCGACGGATTTTGAATCGCCCCCGCCATCCGCCACCCGCCGGCCCCTTCACCGACTGTGTGCCGGCGCACGAATGCGTTCGACGGTCAAATCCCCCCGGGCTGAAACGGTGACAGTGACGGCACCCGATCGCTGTGTGTGTTCCAGCGCGGGACCGTAAATCTCGATCAGCGATGGAAGCCGAGTGTCATTTCCCGAGGACACAATCACGAGTTCCGGTTTCGCCCATGCGGCTAATTCGGGGGGATTATCGGCGAGGCTTCCGTGATGGGGCGCGAGCAGACAGTCGGCGTCGCAGTTCTCGCTCCGTCTCAGCGCTTCAAATCCCGCTCGATTGAGATCGCCCGTGAGCAGAATGGTCCGTCCCGCGTAACCCAGTTCCAGCACCAGACTCGCCGCATTATCCGAATCGTAATCTCTTCCCGAAACCGGGTGCAGCACGCGAACGTTGACGCGACTGCCGATCGTCCAGTGGTCGCCGGCGGAGACCGTCCGCAAAGGGACTTCGCGCTGCTCCAAGAACTCGCGCAGCAGGATCAGATTGCTTTCCTGGGATTTCTGAAGTTGTTCCGTACTCACCACGGACCGCACCTCAAGATTCTCGACCAACTCCGGAATGCCCGAATAGTGGTCGAAGTCAGCGTGTGACAGAAAAATCGTTTCGACGGTTCCCGCTCCGCGCGACCGCAGGAACGAGCGAACGGCACTCGCGACGCGTCCCCCTCCCTCGCTGGAACCCGCGTCGTAGAGAAAAAACGACCCGTCGGGATTTTCGATCGCCACCGCCAGACCGTGTCCGACCGAAAAAAATGTCACTCGCATTTCGCCTTCCGATCGATCCACGGGACTTCCGCCCGTCATCCCCCACGCAAACGCGACGAGACACGGCCCCCAGACTCGCAGCCGATCTCCCGATCCGAACCAGAGTGGAATCGAGGCCGCGAGCAGATATGCACCGATCCAGACGGCCGACTCCGCCGTCACGGACGTTGTGGAAAATGACCAGCTCGCAACGCTCGAGGCGACGAATTGCACAAACTGGAGCAAGCAGATCAGGACCGCCGCCGCAATCGAGGAGACTGCGGGGAGTGAGATCAGTACGATCAATCCCGCGGCAATCGAGAGCCCGATCACAGGAATGAGCAGGACCGTCACGGGGATCCCCCAGGCTGCAATCAATCCATAATGATAAACCAGCGCGGGAAAGGTCATCAGGGTCACGCCGATTCCGATCAGCAGTCCGTCCCGAACGTTTCTGCCGATCCAGCGAATCAGGTGTCGGGCCTGAGAATTGTGCAGTCCGCTCGACGCCTTCCGTCGCAGAGACGAGGTCATTCGGAATCGCTGGCAGAGCGGTTGAACGGCAAAAATCCCCAGCACCGCCAGAAACGAAAGTTGCGCTCCGGCGGAAAACAGTTCGGCGGGGCGGATCAGCAGCATGAGTAACGCCGTCGCGCACAGCAGATTCAATCCGTTGACGGTCCGAAACGTACACGTCCCGAACAGATACAGAGAAATCAACACGACTGCGCGAAATACACTGGGACGAAATTCCGTCAACAGCAGATAACCCACCAGACAGACCACCGTCAGAATGGCCGAGGTGAGAAACGAAACATTGGCAAACCGAAACACCAGATTCAGCAGATAAGCGATCATTCCAATATGCAAACCGGAAATCGCCAGCAGATGGAAGGTGCCGCTGCGGATGAAGGTGCGGCGGGTTTCTTCGGTCAGATTGGTCCGCACACCCAGCAACAGCGCCGCTGCGAGATCGGCTTCTTGCCTGGGAAGCGTTTCGGTTAACCGGTACAAGAGCCTCTGACGCAAGCGCGGAAAGAAGTTGGAAGGTCTGACGGGAACTTTTTCCACCAGCCGAATCTGATTCGGAAGTTCGCAGCGGACGATCGCCCGGACTCCCTGCCGGTCGAGCCATCGTCGATAGTCGAATTCACCCGGGTTCACCGGAGCGCGAGGGGCCGAGATCTGTCCCAGAATTTCGACGATGTCGCCCGCTTCGGCGGCGGAGTCCTTCCCCGAAATCCGGAGGATTGCCTGACCAGAAACCGGTTGTTTCCCGTTCAGTTTCAGACATTCGACGCGTGCCGTAGAGAACTCCTGCTGTTTCCACGGAATCTCGAAAAAACTTTCGCGCGGCTCTTGAAGCTGAGGAGTTTCCAGCAGTCTTGCCAGAATCCGCGTTGGTTGAGGCTCTTCTGTGACGAATCGCGAAATCTCGTTCGCAGGCAATCGGGAGAATTCTCCGTAATGGCGGAGTCCTCCCGCGCAGAAAAAGCAGACCGCCAGCACAACCGCGGTTGACCGCCACCCGGATCGATACCTCTGGAGAAATGCATAAACCAGAAGGCATCCGCCGAATGCCCCGCCCCAGAACTCCAGCGAAGGTTTCAGAAACTCGTTTCCCGCAATCCCCGTGGCGAACGCTGCGCAGGATAAAACCAGCGGCACGCGCCGCCTGCTCGCAACAGGAAGTTCGGGAATCGGTTCAGCCATCACGATTGAAGCAAATGCTCAGTGAAATGTGGGTTTCGGTATATTATGGACAAACAGTTTGAAATGATCTGAAATTTTTCAAAAAATCGGGAACGAACGTCCGGCCAATGCGTCTCAATGATTGTTTCCCGAACAATCAATCCTCCCTCCACGCGGGAAGCGATTGGATCAACTCAAGCGATGTCGTGGACAAGCGATTTGTCCGTCGCGACTCAGACTCCAAAGGAGATTCTCATGCGTACTCCGAACTCGTCAGCAGCAACTCTCTGTTCGTTGCTCCTCGCATTGGGCTTCGTCAGCTCTCCCATGACTTCGACAATTGCCAAGGAACAAGACTCCGCCACAAAACCCGCTGTCGACGCACCAGCCGCAGCTCCCCGGATACAGCTGGCGATCCTGCTCGACACCAGCGGGAGCATGCAGGGTCTGATCAATCAAGCCCGCACGCAGCTCTGGAAAATCGTCAACGATCTGGCCCTGACCAAGCAGAACGGAAAAACTCCCAGTCTGCAGGTTGCGCTGTATGAATACGGCAAAAGCTCGCTCCCCGCGAGCGAAGGTTACCTGCAGCAGATCGTCCCGCTTTCGGACAACCTCGATCTGATCTCCGAGAAACTGTTCGAACTCACAACCAACGGCGGTTCGGAATACTGCGGTTGGGTGATCGGCGACGCGGTCGATAATCTCGAATGGAGCCAATCGAACAACGACCTGAAAATGATCTTCATCGCCGGCAACGAACCGTTCACGCAAGGTCCGGTCGATTACCGGGTCGCCTGCAAAAAAGCGATCGAACGCGGAATCACCGTGAACTGCATTCACTGCGGAGACGAATCGACCGGACGCCAGGGGAAATGGGCCGACGGAGCGGCGCTGGCCGACGGATCGTTCATGAACATCAACCACAACGACGTGCAGGCCGAAATCGCGACCCCCTACGACAAAAAGCTGATCGAACTCGGAGGCAGCCTGAACCAGACGTACGTCACGTTCGGGGATCAGGATAAACAGCAAGCGTTTCGCGCTCGTCAATCCGCTCAGGACAGCAACGCGGAAAAAGCTGCCCCGTCTGTGGGAGCCAGTCGCGCTGCGACGAAAGGCTCGTCGTTCTACAAGAATTCGAACGTCGATCTGATCGACGCCCGCCGGGAAGGAAAGGTCGATCTGAAGAAGCTCTCCAAGAAAGAACTCCCTGAAGAACTCCAAAAACTCTCCCCGGAAGAACTCGGCGAACATCTCGACAAAAAAGAAGCCGAGCGCAAAAAAATCCAGGTGGAAATTCAATCTCTCAACAAGCAGCGAAGTGAATACCTCGCCAAAGAGCGAGCGAAGGAAGCGGACTCCTCGGCTCCCGTCCTCGAAGATGCCGTCGGAGCGGCGATCCGCAAGCAGGCGGCCGAAAAGAATTTCAAATACGAAAAACCGTAATACGTTCTCACGACATCGATAATTTCAGAACAGCGGGTGCCATGCCCACATCGCGCAGCAGGGTGGGCATGCGAGGGGTGTTCGACTCACTTTACCGATGGACGGCATCAAACAAGAGAATTGACCATTTCCTGAATCCGCCACTCTCGTTCTTCAACCAGGAAAACATTCCCATGTCATCGATTCGACGAACACTCGTGATTCTGACAGCGGCGATCCCGCTCGTTCTCGCCGCCTCCGCCCAAGCCTGTTTCATGCGGGCGCCGCTGCCGGTTCAGGTCTGGATGGACCACATCAACGTCGACATCGTCAACGATGTCGCCTCCAAGACGTACGACTGCGTGTTCAAAAATCCGAACGCGCAAGCCGTCATCGGAGGCGAATGCTACATGGAACTCGAACCGGGACCCTTCGTCGAAAAGATGACCGTCACCGTCGACGGAAAAACGATGGAGGCCGAAATTCTCGACGTTAAAAAAGCGAACGAAGTCTTTCAGGACATCGTCCGCCGCGGCGGCTCTCCGGCGCTCCTCGAATACTACGGCAATCAGCTCATCCGCACGAAGGTCCCCCGCATCAATCCCGGCGGAACAGTTCGCGTCAAGCTGACCTACACGACCGTCCTCAAACCGCAAAACGGACTGGTCCGGCTGCAGATGCTCAACACCAATCCCAAAACGCTCATGCAGAAACTCACCAGCGCCGGAGTCACGATCAACTTCAAAAGCGATCGCCCGATCCAGAACATCTACTCGCCGACACACCCGATCAAGGTCGTCGAAAAACCCGAGTGGGACATCTCGGTCGAATGGTCCGAAAAAGACTATCTGCCGAAGCAGCCGTTCGTGTTGTATTTTCAGTCGTCTCCGCAAGAAGTCGGCGCGTCGCTGATCGCACACCGCGAGCGGGGACAGGACGGACATTTCATGCTGATGCTCTCCCCTTCGCAGGGGAAAGACGCTGACAAATTCAAGCCGCTGGAAAAGGACGTCGTGTTCTGCGTCGATACGTCGGGGTCGATGATCGAAGCGAACAAGATGGAACAGGCCCGGGCCGCCCTCAAATACTGCCTCGAACAACTTCGTACCGGAGACAGGTTCAACATCGTCGAATTCAGTACCGAGACCCGCAGCTTCCGCGACAAACCGGTCAAACTCAACGACGAAAACCTCAAGGCCGCACTCGAATACACGGCCAACCTGCATCCGCGCGGCGGGACCGCGATTCACGAAGCCCTGAAGAAATCACTCGACCAACTGACTTCGAAAGATCGTCTGAAGATGATCGTCTTCGCGACCGACGGACTCCCCACGATCGGCGAACGCGATCCCAAAAACATTCTCAAGGACGTCGAACAGTGGAACCGCCACGACGTCCGCATCTTCTGTTTCGGAGAAGGGATCGACGTCAATACGAAACTGCTCGACGGCCTCTCGCTCGAACAGCGCGGACAATCGGACTACATTCTCCCCGAGGAAGACATCTCGAAAATCATCTCGCGGTTCTTCGACCGCGTCGGCACGCCGGTCATGTCCGATATCTCGATCAAAATCGACGGCCTGATGGTTCGCGACGTGCAACCGACGACCGTCTCCGATCTGTTCCAGGGTGAGCAGATTGCGGTGTTCGGACAGTATTCCGGCAGCGGAAAGAAAAACGTCACGATCGAGGGATTCTGGAACGGCGAGAAACGCAAACTCACCTTCGAAGTCGAGTTCCCCGAGCGGAGCGACAGCGAAAAGCACTCCTTCGTCCCCCGCTTGTGGGCGGGTCAGCAGGTCGATTTTCTGCTCCGCGAAATCCGCAAGCAGGACAAACCCGAACAGGAACTGGTCGACGAAGTCGTCCGGCTCGCCAAGCGCTACGGTATCGTCACCCCTTACACGACGTTTCTGATGGGCGAGGATCTGTTC
>DATKCB010000013.1:0-23170 GCA_035513495.1 Planctomycetaceae bacterium
CTGGATCTCGATGCGACTGGCGATCGCGTTGAAATGGAAGAGTGGAAACTCGAAATCGAGTCGCTCTCGCGCGCGCTCAGTATCTTCAGCGACAGTTCTCGAATCTTTAAAATTCTCGAACCCGGACAGCAACAGGAAGAGACCGAGGGAAAGCCGGATGCTCTCTGTCAGATTCTCGACCGTTTCACGGATGGGATCGAATTGACGCGCGAGTCGGCTCTGGAAGACGTCCCTCAAGTGGCGGCCAATCTTGCGCTATTCGAGGGGAAGGGAGATCGGCCCGCCTTCATACATCTCAGCGAGTTTTCGGGACCGGAGCTACTTTCCGCTCTCGAATATCTGAAGGAACTCCTGGGAGATCAGATCAAACATGTCGAACGAGTCGAGCATCAGGGATCGATGGATTCGGTCGCGCGAGAGGAATTCGCATTGTTGTGGCGCTGGCACTGTCCGCCGGAGACGCCCTCCGTCGTCCTCAGACATCTCGAGGAGCGGCAGTGGAACAGAGTTCTCGAAGCGGTCTGGCCCGAAACTCCCCAACGGGCTCTTGGAGGAAAAACTCCTCGCGCAGCCGCAGCCGATCAGGGAAATCAGCTTGCGCTGACGGCCGCGCTGTTTGTGTTCGATGCTTTTTGCAGCCGAAACGAATATCTGCTCGATTTCGAGAAGATGTGCCGCCAGATGAGCGTCGAAGTTCCGCCGCGAACCAAAGTGACCGAAGACTCGCCGATCGCTCACTTCACGGCGCTGCAACTCAAGCAGATCGACATCTCCTCGTTGAGCGACGACCAGCTCGTGCATGTGGCGAACCGAGCCTTGTTGCTGAGTCACGGAGAATTCTTGTACTCGGTGCTGGAGGAAGTTCTCTCGCGTCCGAAGTGTGCTTCGAAATTCGAACTCAACGAAGTGTACCTGGCACTCGTCGATCTCTCCGCCGAAAAATACCGCCGCGACCTGGCCTTTGAATGGTTGAACAAAGCGCAAGCCTGGGCGAAAACTCAGGTCAAGTCGTTCGAACTGATGCTGCAGTGGAAGATGCGGGAATTGTCGTTACGGATCGAGGATCCCGACGACGAACAACGCCTGGCGACGTTTCAGGAGATCTGGAAAACCTACGGGAAGAAAGTTCCGGACTTGCGCGAATACCTGTCGTTGATCTCCAAGAATTATCACATCCCCTTCGAAGATTCGAATGTCGTTCTGCCGGGAGCAGATGAAACGGGAGTCGCCGGGGGTGTGTGGACGCCCGGTGCAGCGACAGAGCAGACCGCGGAAGGAGAGAAGAAATCTCTCTGGTTGCCGGGACAGGATTGAGCGAGCCCCAACAGAGCGAGACCGTCAGCCGATGAACGCTCCCTTTCTCGACGAACCCTCCGTCATGCGGCACGCGTTGGAGATCGCCCGACGGGGCATCGGTCGCGTCGAGCCGAATCCGCCCGTGGGTGCCGTCATCGTTGATGAACAACTCAATTTGTTGGGAGCGGGAGCGCATCTGGAATTCGGCGGTCCGCATGCGGAAGTTTACGCGCTGCGGACTGCCGGAGAAAAATCTCGCGGCGCGACGATGTTCGTGACGCTCGAACCGTGTTGTCATCAGGGAAAAACACCCCCCTGCTCCCGGGCGATTATCGAGGCGGGAATCAAACGGGTTGTGGTGGCTCTCCGCGATCCGGCACCTCATGTCGACGGCGGCGGAATCGCCGCGCTTCGCGAGGCGGGTGTTGTTGTCGAAACCGGGTCGCTGGCAGAGGCAGCGGTGCTGCTGGCGGCTCCCTTCCTCAAACGCGTCACTACGGGACGTCCGTTTGTGCACGCGAAATGGGCGATGACGCTCGATGGAAAAATCGCCTCGCGCGAGGGACATTCGAAGTGGATCTCCAATGAGACGGCACGCCTCAAAGTTCACGAACTGCGGGGGCGAATGGACGCCATTGTCGTGGGTTCCGAGACCGCGCGGCGGGACGATCCGCTGTTGACGGCGCGTCCCGCCGGACCTCGCGTTGCGACGCGAATCGTGATCGATCGGGATCTCAAACTCGACCCGAAGTCCCGCTTGTTTCACACGATCGGCCAGGCGCCGGTTTTGATCGCGACATCGGAAGCAGCGGAGCGGGAGCGGGGAAAACTGTATCGCGGCCTCGGTGCGGAAGTCCTTGCCGTCCCTTGGTCGAACTCTGCGGAGCGGCGTCTGGATTTGGGTATGCTGTTGCTTGAACTCGGGCAACGCGAGATGAGCAACGTGCTGATCGAGGGGGGCGGCGGGATTCTCGGCGACCTCTTCGATCGCCAGGAGATCGACGCCTGCCACGTTTTTATCGCTCCCAAACTGGTTGGCGGACAAACCGCTCCCGGACCGCTGGCGGGAAAGGGACTCGACGCGATTCCCGAAGGGCAACAGTTCCGCGTGCAGCAGTTCGAACTCCTGGAAGACAACGCCTGCTTTTACGGAGTGATCGATTCACCTTGGTTGAAAAAACTGATCGATCGACGTTGAAGCAGTTTGCACGAGGCTCATTGCTTTCGCGGGTTGCGATACCAGACGACGTTCTTGCTCCCCCGGCCTGCGATCAAAAGATCGAGGTCTCCGTCCCCTTCCATATCGACCGCTCGAATGTCGTACGCTTCCTGGTCGCGTCCGACGATGTGAGTTTTGAAATTGCCTTTCCCGTCGTTCTCGAACCAGACCGCGAGCTTGTCACCGTACGCGCAGGTTGCCGCGTCGATGTCACCGTCGTCGTCCATGTCGGTCACGACCAGACAATGCGGCTCTTTGAGTGTCGGATGAATGACGTGCTCTTTCCAACTCGGATTCTCGAACCAGACCACTCCGTTTCCGTGTCCTCGCGAAGCGATGAAGTCGGTCTTTCCATCTCCGTTCACGTCGGCGGGGTGGATGTTGGTCGCGCCGGGTTGTTTGTCAGAGAGCAGATGTTTTTTCCATGGTTTTTTCGGATCGGCGGGAGCTTCCCACCAGGCGAACCATTCTCCGGTTCCGGTTTCGGCTTGCGGACCACCCTTGGCTGCGCTCGCGGCATCGGCTCGCCCGTCTCCGTTGACATCCCCCAAACCCAGATAGTGAGTCAAACCCGGTGCGTCGCTGTCGGCGAAAATGAATCGATCCCAGCGTTCGGCGGTGCGCGGTTGGGCGGGGATTCGATACCACGCGAGAGAATTCGGAAACGGTGGCAGAGGCTGCGCGCTGGTTGCGAGCAGATCGGATATTCCGTCCCCATCGACATCACCGGTGAGGAGTCCGTGGATTCCGTGCACCTGATCGTCGACGAGCCGCTGTTTCCAGGGTTGCTCGGTCGGTTTGTCGGGACATTCCAGCCAGATGATCAGTCCCGGATTGTACCGCGCTCCGACCCAGTCGAGATCTCCGTCACCGTCGGCGTCGATCAGTTCCGAATGAATGCAGGTGACTCCCTCGTACAGCACGATCTCCTTCCAGTCGGGTGCGAGGAACAGACGAGTGGCGTTGTTGCTGCTCGTAATCACGTCGGCGAGACCGTCGCGATTGACGTCGCAGGCGACGGCGGTTGTACAGTGCTGCCCTTCGTGAACGATGACTTTTTCCCACGCGTCCTCGGCGCTCAATCCGAGCGGAAAAGTTTCGAGCGTGATGAAGACGATGGGGAGGAGAATTCGGCAGATCATGATGTCAGGTCCCTGGGGGATCGAGGAGGAGGAATCGACGTTTCGGCTATTCATACTGCATCGCTTCGCGATCAATCAAACGGCCGCTTGGGAGACAATCGGACCGCGCCGCTCGATCGCCGCATCGATTCGGTCGAGTTGTTCCGTTGTCAGTTCCCACTCCATGGCCGCGGCGTTGTCGCTGATCTGCTCGGGACGTTTGGCTCCGCAGAGCGCGGCGGTGATGCCCGTTCGTTGAATGGTCCAACGGATCACAAGCTGGGCGATGTTGCGTCCGCAATCGTTGGCGATCGTCCGCAGTTCGTCGAGGAAATCGTGGTTCTTGTGCCATTCTGCTCCCTGAAACATGGGATACTTCTGCCGGCCGTCGCGCGGCTCGAATTGATGGTCCCGCGACAATTTCCCCGCCAGCAGTCCCTTCATCAGCGGCCAGTAGACCATCACCGAGACGTCGTGTTCGATGCACCAGGGAAGTTGCGATTCCTCGATTTCCCGCTGCAGCATGTTGTAATGCGGCTGGTAGGCATGCGGGAGGACCACCCTCGAGAATTCTTCCAGTTGTTCGAGCGAACAGTTGGAAACTCCCACTGAGAGGATTTTTCCTTCATCCAGCAACTCTTGAAAGGCACCTGCCGATTCGGCGAGGGGAACCCTCGGATCGGGGGCATGCAGATAATAGAGATCGATCCGATCGGTCTGAAGCCGCCTCAGCGATTCTTCACATTGCCGTTTGATTGTGGCGGGGTGAGCGTCTTTTCTTTGTTTACGATCGTTCCCCCAGTGAATTCCTCCCTTTGTTGCGATGGCAATCTGATCTCGATAGGGGCTGAGCGCCTCGGCGATCATTTTTTCACTTTCCCCCTCATATCCGTAACAATACGCTGTATCGAAGAAGTTGATCCCAGCCCCGTAGGCCGCCTGAAGTGTGGCCAGCGACCGGTCAGTCGTGACGTCGATACTGGTGATTCCTGCAATGGGCCAGCATCCCATCGCGACGGGAGTAATCTGAATATTCGTGCGAGCGATCGATCGTTTGGGTATGATGAATGTCATAGGTTTCGAGCGATCTGAGTTTTGAAGTCAGTGAGAAGGATGCATTACGACTCAGGAATCGATGGGGCGGTTCGCTTGCGAATGACTACTGTTTTATCCTCGTTCGATCTGGAAACGCAAACAGTTTCCCGTGACTCACATCCGGCGGATACCGCCCGCCTCTTGAATCAGCCGGATTCGGGATGGGGAATCTACCGGTTTTTTTGATTTCGAATTGATGCTAGAATCGGACTGCTGTTAATCGAGGCAGGAATCGGGACGACTCGATTGTTCAATTCTGCCACAGATCGGTGGTTTGGACGACTTTTGTTGACCTTGATCGTTTTTCCATCTACAGCAGTTCAGTCGGGTCGGATAGATTGTTGGCAGATTCCGACGCAGGTGCCGTGATGATAAATCGTGGAAAAATTGACTTTTTCGTTATAAAAGGTAATTACTGGCTTAAAAGTTGCCTAGTTCCTGTTGTGTGAGAAGAACAGTCTTTACCCAGAAGTAATAACGACAAAATACTGTGTAACAACGAAACTCGTTTGACCCTTCCTGATTTGTAACATAGTTTTATGGTGCGTTCAGATCTCGCTGGGTGAAGCAAAATGCAACACTTTCGCATACAGATCACGTCTAAAACGGGATGAAACCTCAATGTTTGGCAAGAAAAAACTATCTCCTGCGGAATTCCTGGAGGAATTGCGTCAGAGACGAGAAACTCAGAGTACGGACACAAAAGTGAGTGGCTCTGCCAGTACGGGCCAAACAGCGGTCGAAGCTGGGACTTCTGCACCATCTCGTGTCAATCGCGAGCAAGCGAATCGTCCATCGAAAGCGCGCGAGAACGGCCAAAGCGACGTGTCTGACGCGGGTATGGAGGACGGAGGCACTCAGCTTTCCGAGCTGTTCAATCGAGTCAATCGGTTGCTCGGTGACCAATTCGACCCCGACGAAGGATTCAAACCGCGCCTTCCCGAAAGTCTTGCGGAAACGAAATTAACATTCGAGGAAGTCGAGCGAATTCTTCTCAAATTTCTGCTGGCCAAAGGATCGGGAACCGGTCGCGAATTGTGTCAGCAAATCAAGCTCCCGTTCCAGATCGTCGATCCGATCCTGAAGCAGTTGAAGCAGGATCAGATGGTGATGTTCAAGGGCGCTGCGGCCATGGGTGACTACGATTATGCGATCAGCGATCTCGGTCGCGAGCGCGCCCGTCGTTACACCGACGAATGCAGTTACGCCGGACCGGCACCTGTCGCCTTGAAGGACTATCTCTCCGCGATGGCTTTGCAGTCGATCGGTAAGCAGAAAGCCACCGAGGAGGATCTGAGAAAAGCCTTCGAAGATCTCGTGCTCACCGACTCGATGATCAGCCGCCTCGGACCGGCGATTAACTCGGGCCGCGGGATGTTCCTGTTCGGTGCTCCCGGTAACGGGAAAACGAGTATCGCCGAGCGGATCACCTCGTGTTTCGGTTCGACCATCTGGATCCCCCGCGTATTGACCATCGACGGAGACATCATCCGTGTGTTTGATCCGGGAGTTCACGAAGAGATCGAGCAACCGAACGATGGGGGTCTGTTCGATCTGTCCGGGGTCGATCAGCGATGGGTTCAGGTGATGCGTCCCACCGTGATCGCCGGGGGGGAATTGCGAATGGAGGAACTGGAAGTCACTCAGAATCCGATCACCCGGATTTGCGAGGCTCCCTTGCAGCTCAAAAGTAACTGCGGCACGCTGGTGATTGACGACTTCGGGCGGCAGACGATGCCGGTCGATATGCTGCTCAATCGCTGGATCGTTCCGCTGGAAAAACGCTTCGACTTTCTCAATCTCCCGAGCGGAAAGAAAATCCAGGTTCCGTTCGATCAGCTCATCATTTTCTCGACCAACCTGGAGCCGAAAGACCTGGTTGATGACGCGTTTCTGAGACGTATTCCCTACAAGATCGAAGTGGGGAATCCC
Source organism: Planctomycetaceae bacterium (assembly GCA_035513495.1). Taxonomy (GTDB): domain Bacteria; phylum Planctomycetota; class Planctomycetia; order Planctomycetales; family Planctomycetaceae; genus DATKCB01. The sequence goes on from DATKCB010000013.1 coordinate 6,664, forward strand.
TCCGAAGCGGTCTTCCGTTCGATTTTCAAGTACATGGCGCCGACGCTGGGCTTCGAATACAACGACGAGGCTGTGAGTTACGTGATCAAGAAGCATTATTACGACGTCGATCGCACGTTCCGCTGCTGTCATCCGCGCGACTTGATGTTGCAGGTCAAGAACTATTGTACGTTCAAAGGGGCTGAAAAGGTTCTCACCAATGAAGCATTCGATTTTGCGGTCGAGAACTACTTCTCTGTCATGTAAGATCGAAACGCACTGTTGAATTATTTTCAATCGATGCGGGCGCAGTGCCCCAAGCAGGCCGCGAGAACGCTTCGCAGGACGTCAACTTCGCTCTCCCTCGGAAGTTGCTCCAGATTCAACACCGGAACGATCGCGTCCGGTTCCGCGTTTCGGCCGACGACGAGTGCTCCCCTCCCGTCTGGGGCTGATACGCACTCGATTTCCAATTCGGAAAATTCAAGCGTCAGGCACTCGATTTCACGGGAGAAGGGAATATTCCCCAGTATCTCTAATTTGAATGGTCTTCGGTCGATCCTTTGCAATAGTTGCTGTTGCGTCAGGGAATAGACGGGATGGAGGAACTCGGCAGCAATCTCACACATCGGCTCAAGTACGAACCGGCGATACCAGGCATGCGGGTGAGGAAGAATCAGAGTTTCGCTGGCAAGACACAGATCGTCGAAATACAGCAGGTCGAGATCGATGATTCGCGGACCCCATCTCATTCCTCTCTGACGTCCGAGTAATGTTTCAATTGCCTCGAGTTCCGCGAGCAACTCGAAAGGAGAGATCGTGGCCTGCAATTCGACCACAGCGTTGTGAAAATCCCCGTTTGATCCGAGACCCAGCGCCTGGGTGAGATATGAGGAAGAAGAGGAAAGAAGAGAGATGCCGGACAACAAGTTGAGAGATTGCCTGACTCGTTCGAACATTTCGCTCGGTTTGCCTTGATTGGCTCCCAATCCGACAAAGCAACGAGCCATCAAGATCTCTCATCCGATGTGTGAACCAACACTGCAAGAATCGTCAAACGCGCAGCAACACGAGCATCTAACCCCTAAGGTGACTTGGCGGCTTCAATCGTCCCGTTGATGATCGCATCAAATGTGTTGTTCAGATTCTGTCCGATGAGACGAATCGACCCAAGGCAGACAACGACGATCAGGGCCAACATCACTGCGTACTCTACCGCGGTCGGACCGCTTTCGTCGATGAGCAATTGCTTAATGAACTTCATTGGGGCGTACCTTGAATGCTGTAAAAGTCCCTGCTGCTAGAATTTAGGTTGTAATTTTCCTGAGTCAAACATTTCTTTGTTGATTTTATCAACAGAATCAAGCGCGTTCTGCTGAGTATTATCCGAAGATTTCTAAAGTCTTTTTACTGAATGCTTTAGAGAGCATCTCCATCCGGTTGGCCCGGGCAATTTTCCCCATCGATTTCCTTAGGGAAGCAGTCGATACCGTTATTTCGACTCGTGAACTGGCGTCCTTCTGAGGAAGTTCCTCCAATGTAGCCGGACTCGCAAGAATTCGGAGTCGCAGGGGAAACATCGGAATTCTTGCGAATTCCGTTACGTAAATTCCTTTCCTCCACCCGTTCGAAAGGCGAATTAGGGAAGCTGAAAAATGACTGCTCGATACCGTCAAGAGAAAGATCGAGACCCGCGTTGTTGTTCGCAGAGGATCGGTTAAGATGTCGGTTTGTGGGAATCATTGAGAGCAGAGGGAGTTTTTTTTGAGCGTCTCACTTTCACATCGCATCCGGCGTCTCGACGCGACAGTGATCAACAAAATCGCAGCCGGAGAAGTCATCGAACGCCCCGCTTCCGTCGTGAAAGAGCTTCTGGAAAACAGCATCGATGCCCTCTCACATCGGATCGAGATTGACCTCGTCGATGGGGGGACCGAGCTGATCCGAATCGTCGATGACGGAGAGGGCATTCATCCCGAAGACCTGATACTGGCCGTCAGCAGTCACGCCACCAGCAAGATCGAATCCGATGCAGATTTGTTTTCTGTGAAGACGATGGGATTTCGGGGAGAGGCGCTGGCTTCGGTTGCGTCGGTGAGCAAGTTTCGGATTCGCAGCCGCAGGGGAGACGCGGATTCGGCGCACGAGTTACTCGTTGATGGAGGACTTGCGGGAGAGATTAAAGCGGTGGGTGGTCCGGAGGGAACTCTGATCGAAGTCCGGCAATTGTTTCACAACACTCCCGTCCGCCGCAAGTTCCTTAAGACGAAGGCGACCGAGTTCGGACACATTTCCGAGCAATTCACCAGAATCGCGCTGGCACATCCCAATCTGCATCTGGTGTTGCGGCATAATGGAAAGACAGCGTACGAACTCCCCGCCACGCAGAACCTGCTCGATCGTCTGCAAATGTTCTATGGAGAGGAACTCGCAAATCATCTGATTCCGGTCGAGGGTCTGGCGGGTGACGACCTGCGAATGTGGGGATACGCGGCTCATCCGAGTCAAAGCAAATCGACCCGCAAGGGGCAGTACCTATACCTGAACGGCCGCTGGATTCAGGATCGCACGATCCAAGCGGCCTTGAGCGAATCTTATCGAGGTCTGTTGATGGTCGGTCGGCACCCCGTGGTGTTCCTGTTTCTGGAAGTCCCCAGCGAGGATGTTGACGTCAACGTGCATCCGTGCAAGTGGGAGGTCCGGTTCCGGGAGAGCCAGCAGATCTACCGGCTCGTACTCTCCACGATTCGCGACCGTTTTCTGGGAATGGATCTCAATTCGGAACTGCCGTCGGGTGGAGGAACACAAACTTCGTTCTCTGAAACCGACCGGGAAGAACAACGAAAGCTCAAACTGGAGTTGGCTGACTGGGCGAAAACTCAACTGGATCGCTCGATTTCGGAATTTGCGGGGATCGAACCGCGACCGGTTCCTCCCGCGGAATTGCCCTCAGAGTCTCGGAGAAACGTCGATCTCTTACCAACTGGATTCCCCAGTTCGACTTGGAGTGATTCGAAGGCCGAACGACCGAACAATGCGACCCCGGCAGAATGGTCACCGCCGGCTGCGCTCCAGAGTTATCTGGGCGGAGCGGTCCGGGCGATGCAGGTGATGGATTGTTATCTGGTCGTCGATGACGAACGCGGATTGATGATCATCGATCAGCACGCTCTGCACGAAAGAATCATGTACGAATTTCTCCGCGCACGGGTTTTGGACGGCTCGGTCGAATCGCAGAAGCTGCTGATTCCCCTCAGCCTCGAACTGGCTCCTTCCGAAACGGCACTCCTGCTCGAACATCGCGAATTGCTTTCCGATTTCGGATACGGGGTGGAAGAGTTCGGACGGAATACGCTGCTGGTGAATCGATATCCCGTCCTGATGCGAAAGGCGGATCACGCGCGGATTCTTCGCGATCTGGTGCCGGAACTGGACACTCCGGGCCGCAAGCTGGAACGTCGCGATCTGATCGATTCGCTGTTGCACATGATGTCGTGCAAAGCGGCTGTTAAATCGGGTGATCGGCTCACCGCTGAAGAGATCGAGAGCCTGCTCGCGCAGCGGCATCTCGTGGACGACGCCCACCACTGCCCGCACGGGCGACCGACATCCATGGTTCTGACGCGCGAGCAACTGGATCGACAATTCGGACGTCTTGGCACCTGACTACCGCAAGACGGATGCAGTTTGGTTCGTCTGTGTCTACAATGCTTTTTCTTTTCCGGGGTCACTTAACTCCTTTCCCTCGTTTCGACATGATTTGTGTAAGTCTAGGCCGCACGCGGCATCAAAAAATGATAGAGGAGCAAATTGCTCTGGCAAAAGCCGGGGCGGAACTGATCGAGTTGCGACTCGATTTTCTGTCTCGTCCTCCCGACGTGGCCGGGCTGATCAAAGACCGGCCGGTCCCGGTCGTCATCACCTGTCGCCGTCGGGCGGACCGGGGGCTGTGGAGGTGGGATGAGGCCGCGCGACAAACCGCTCTGCGAACCGCCATCGGTTGCGAGGCCGATTACGTCGATCTGGAAGAAGACATCGCTGCCGCGATCCCCCGGTTCGGCAAGACGAAACGGATCGTCAGTCACCACAACTTCGAGGAGACGCCCGCGAATCTCGTCGAACTTCACGCCCGGATGAAAAAGCTCGATCCGGATATCATCAAGCTCGTGACGATGGCAAACTCACCCGATGACGCCGTGCGACTACTCGAAATCACTTCGAACTCGGAAATTCCCACAATCGGTTTCTGCATGGGCGATCTGGGACTGTTCAGCCGCATTCTCTGCGGCAAATACGGGGCTCCGTTTACCTATGCGACTTTCAGCTCAGATCGTGTGATGGCTCCCGGCCAGTTGGCTTTCCGGGAGATGCGCGACTTGTATCAATTTGACCAGATCGGTCCCGAAACGAAGGTGTTCGGTGTTGTGGGCGACCCGATCGGGCATAGCCTCAGTCCGTTATTGCACAATAAGGCGTTTCGGCATCACGGGATGAATTGCGTCTACCTTCCGATCAGGATTCCCCGCAATGCACTCACAGAGACGCTGAACGCCATGAACTGGCTCGATATCAGAGGGTATAGCGTCACGATTCCTCACAAAGAGGCCGCGATGGAGTATGCCGACGAATGTGACGAGTCGGTCAAAAGGATCGGTGCTGCGAATACTCTCTTTCGCGGAGCGGACAACATCTGGCACGCCAGCAATACCGATTGCGAGGCCGCGATTCAGAGCATCCGAACCGGACTTGCCGCGGGGCAGACTCTGGAAGGTAAAAAAGCAATCGTACTCGGAGCGGGTGGAGCCGCCCGCGCCGTGATCGAGGGACTGACCCGCACCGGAGCGTTTGTGACGATCGCCAACCGGTCCAACAGCCGTTCCGAAAAGCTTGCGGACGAATTCGGATGCAGTTTTGTTCGCTGGGAACATCGCGGAAGGGAATTGGGTGAGATCCTGATTAACTGCACCCCCGTGGGAATGTCGCCCCAGATGGATGAAACGCCGTTTCCGGAGAATTGGCTGTCACCGGGAATGCTGGTGTTCGATACGGTGTACAATCCCGAAAACACGCTGCTGATCAAACAGGCTCGCGGGCGAGGCTGCAAGACCGTCTCGGGAGTCGAAATGTTCATCCGGCAGGCGGCCGCTCAATTCGAAAGATTTACAGGTGAGAGTCCCGATCTGGGACAGTTGCGAACCACTCTGCGACGGAAAATCTCGGCAGTAAACTATGACGACTGAAACAAATCGATGGTGATCACCCTCATCGGATATCGAGGGTGCGGCAAAAGTTCAGTTGGCCGATTGCTGGCGGAACGGCTGGGTTGGTCGTGCGCTGACGCTGACGAAGAAATCGAGCGCGACTCGAATCAATCCATCCGGCAAATCTTCACGGAGCAGGGCGAACTCGCGTTCCGCGATCTCGAAGAGAAGACCATCGCCCGGTTGCTCGAACGAGAAGAACTGATTCTGGCGGCTGGCGGCGGGGCGGTGTTGCGAGAATCGACCAGACAGCGGATGAAAGCCGCGGGACCGGTCATCTGGCTGACCGCTTCTCCCGAAACTCTGCTCGAACGGATCGGAAACGACGCATCCACCGGACAGCGGCGACCCGATCTGACTTCGCAAGGAGGCCTGGCTGAGATTCGAACGTTGCTCGAACAGAGAACGCCCCTCTATCGCAGCACGGCCGACATGCAGATCGATACGGAGGGTTTGTCGCTCGAAGAAATTGCGGATCGTCTCGTCGACGGATTATCGCATCGACAGGAGTCCGGATTGTGATACCTTTCGAGATTCCTCCGTGGCTGATGCTTCCGTTTCTGTTTCTGATCGGGTGTTGCGTCGGAAGTTTCGTGAATGTGTGCGTGCATCGCATCCCGCAACACGAGAGGCTGTCCGATCAGTTGCGAGGTCTCTGGTCTCCCCCCTCTCGATGTCCCAAGTGCTTGAATCCGATCCCGAGCCGGGACAACATTCCCATCTTCGGCTGGTTGATGCTCGGAGGGCGTTGCCGTAACTGCCGATTAAAGATCTCGATTCGCTATCCTCTGGTCGAACTGGCAAACGGGTTGTTGTTCGTGCTCGCTTATCTGACCGAGGTCCCGTTCGAATATGGTGCCTCGGTCGAACAAGGTTCGCTGTTTACTCCACTCGGTCCGCAATACGCCACCGAGTGGTCGGCCGTGTTTCATCTGAATGTGAGATTTCTGTATCACATGGTCTTGTTCGAGGCGTTACTCGTCGCTTCGCTGATCGACTACGATCTGAAAATCATTCCGGACGGTTCGACGGTCCCGGCGATGGTTGTGGGCGTTCTGGCTGCGGGAGCGTTCGGAAACCTGTACCTCGTGCCGGTCTGGTTTCAGGATCCGTCGCTGGCAAAGCAAATGGCGCAATTGTTGCCCGACGGTGTTCCCTTCATTTCAATGTCGACGATCGTGCCTGCCTGGACATCTGAATTTCCACGCCTGCATGGATTGGCGGTCAGCGCGGCCGGATTTGTCGTGGGCGGAGGAATGACCTGGAGCGTCCGCCTCGTGGGACAATGGATCTTGCGTCGGGAAGCGATGGGCTTCGGCGACGTGATCCTGATGGCGTTGATCGGGAGTTTCGTCGGTTGGCAGGTGAGCGTGATCATATTTCTGATGGCACCACTCTGCGCTTTGTTGGGAATTGTCGGTTCCTTCTTCTATCGGCGCGCCCGCGAGATTCCCTATGGGCCGTTCCTCAGTCTCTCCACGCTCCTGGTGGTCTTGTTCTTCAAGCAAATCTGGCCATTTTGGGAACGCATCTTTTCGACGGGGATGATGGTTCCCGCGATGGCTGTCGTCGGGCTGGTTTTGATGATCGTCTCGTTGTATGGAATTCAGTCGTTCAAAAAAATGATGGGAATCTCTTTGTACGACAGGGAAGTCTGCACGGAAGAATGGAGTTCCGCCGATCAACTGGGATATCAATATTCCGAGAACCAGGATCGTCATCAGGGACGCTGGAGGACGGAGGACTGGCCCGGACTCGATTCCGGGCTAGGGATGTCGCATCATGAACGGTGGCGTCATGGACAAGGGAGGCGCTAGGATTCCTGGAGGCGAATCGAACCTCGCAACTCGAGAATCTGTCTGAAAATCTCCCGATCAGTTTGACTTCATATTTTTTTGGCCTTTTTCTGCATTCTGCATCCTTATGATCACGATTATCGACTACGGCATGGGCAACCTGCGAAGCGTGCAGAAGGCCTGCGAATATCTCGGGTACGACGCGAAGATCACGTCTTCGGCAACCGAAATCGCGCGTGCGGAAAGACTGATTCTTCCCGGAGTCGGAGCGTTTCGAGATGCGATCGGTCATCTGAAGCAACAGAATCTGGTCGATCCGATTCGCGACTACATCGCTTCCGACAAACCGTTTCTGGGGGTTTGTCTCGGATTGCAGTTGCTGTTCGAAATGAGCTACGAAGACGGAGAGTATGAAGGTTTGGGGGTCATTCCAGGAGAGGTCGTTCGATTCCCCTCACTCCCGGGCCTGAAAGTTCCCCATATGGGCTGGAACCGGCTCGAAGTCCGGGGCGAGCAACCGCTGTTTCGGGGAATTCCCGCGGAAGCTCACGTGTATTTCGTACACAGCTACTACGTCGTTCCGGCAGACGAATCGGTCGTGGCATCGACCACCGAACACGGAATCCGATTCTGCTCGGCGATCGCGCGCAACAATTTGTTTGCAACACAATTTCATCCCGAGAAGAGCCAGCGAGTCGGTCTCAAGATTCTCGATAACTTTGCCAGCTTTTAGCTTTTCTCTAATTGTCAAAAAAACTTCGATCATGCAAATTCTTCCCGCGATTGACATTCGAGGCGGACAGTGCGTTCGTCTGCGGCAGGGCGATTACAACCAGGAAACGGTGTTCGGTGACGATCCCGCCCGGATGGCTCTCAAGTGGGAGACCGAAGGAGCGACGATTCTGCACCTGGTCGATCTGGATGGAGCGAAAGCGGGTGCGCCCGTCAATCTCGACGCCGTGCGAGACATCGTCGATGCGATTTCGATTCCCTGTCAGCTCGGAGGAGGAATTCGCAACGAGGATTCGATCCGGTTGCTGCTTACGGAAATCGGCGTCGACCGGGTGATTGTCGGTACCGCAGCCCTCAAAAATCCGGAGTGGTTTCGCGAGATGGCTGCGACGTATCCTGGACAATTATGTCTCGGCCTGGATGCGCGGGATTCGATGGTCGCGACGGAGGGATGGCTCGATGTTTCCAAAACGTCGGCCATCGAGTTGGCACGAGAGTATGTCTCGCTCGATCTGCCGGCGGTGATTTATACGAACATCGCCAACGACGGAATGATGCAGGGGATCGACGAACAAACGATCGCAGACATGCTCGAACTGGCGCGCATGGGATTGAAAGTCATCGCATCGGGCGGAGTCGCAACTCTCGACGACATCCGTCGGCTCAAACAGGCCCACCTTGAAAACCCCAATCTGATTGGTGCGATCACGGGGCGAGCAATCTACGAGGGCGCGTTCAAGGTGTCCGAAGCGGTCGCGATTGCCGCATCGAATCAGAACGGCTGATTTACTGGTTCCAGATCGGGGCCAACGAGTTGTATCGTTTTTTTGGCTGCTCGTGCGGCAAACCACCGTGTGCCGGGATCACCTCAGGAACTGACGCCTGCTCGGAAGGTTGAGTTTTCGGGAGCGGAACCTCCAGCGCGGGGAGTTGATCCAGGGAGAGCGGTTGCACAGCAGTTCCTGTCTGCAAATCGGCGGTCGCGGACTGGCCGTCGTCAGCGCCGCGTGCCTGATACCCGATTTGCTGAACCCCCCGATTGAACGTCGAAGGAGACGCTGATTGCACCATCGAATTGACGGGCATCGTTCGAATCGTACCGTCCGCGAGCTGGTTTTTCATGGTCTGTTTCAGCGACGCGGTTTGTGGAGCGGGACCGAGCCGGGTGACTTCCACGTCGTCAACGACCCATTGTTCATTCTCCCGTTTCAGTTGGACTTTCGTCTGCGACATTTCTCCCGCAAGATGCAGGACCGCGTGTTTATCTCGAAGTTCGATTTTTCCGAGGGGATGACGGCAAGCTTCCAGAGCGGACATTCCCGCTGCGGGAACATGATCGATGTGACGCCAGGCGGTCCTTCGAAATTCATCCGTCAGGCTGGTATGGATTTTCGGGATATCGTTTGACTGAAGTCCGATCAGAAAGGACTGCATCGGGACCAGCACCGCCAGTGTGTCTTTGAGCGAGGCTGGCCGATCGGGAATGGAAAGCGTGATATCGTCGATCAATTGCTCATCGTTCCATTCGCGGATTTGAAACACGATCTGCCCGGCGGAGGACTGAACTCGGAGCTGGGTCAACTGACCCAGATAGTTGGTCGAGACAATTCGCAGGTTCGCTCCCACCAATCCATCGAGTGGAAGGTGATGCACCGAGGTCTCGTCGACGCGGTCCCAGACCTTTGTTGAGAAATCGGGAGTCGAAAGGCGTTTCAGCATCGGCAGATTTTTTTCGGCCAGTGCGCGAGCGTAGACGCGCATGATCGCCTGCGACACGAAAACCGAAGAAAGCTGTTGCTGCTGCTTACCCGAGTACAAGGTGACTTCGCGTACTCGATAAGATTCTTCCAGGTCGGGTTGTTCAACTTCCGGATCGACTTCGTTCGAACGAACGAGATCGATCGTGATGGTATCGGACCGATGAGGAATTGTGATCCAGGCCAGTCGCCCCTGGGCCTTGATTCGGAAATCGGTACTCTCGAGTGCTTCGATGGGAAGCGGAAAGGCCGACAGGTCCGAACCGGAAATCGCATTTTGATAGAAGGTCGGAATGCACAGCGCCTCCAGAGCTTTTTGATCTGAGGCGTGGAAAGCCTTCAGGAAGCGAACCCCGACTTCGACGGCGGAGGCGGTTTTCCGGAGCGAAGGGATCTGCTCCTGGTCTTCCCGAGATTCGACTGCCAGATCGTCGACCAGCCACAGTCCGTTCTCGAGAACGAGACTCAGCACGAGTTGGCCGCTGAGTCGATGAACCTTGATGGCGGCGAACTCGTCGTCGAGCTGGGCTTCCGGTTTGAGCTTGTTCAGGTTTTCCTTTCCGGCGACCTGACGGCGAATCCTCTCGAAAATCGAGTCGGGAATCGTCGAGAGTGACTGACGGAACGTCGGCGTCACGTGTGCCAGTAATTGCTCTCTTCCCCCGTCCTGAACGGCTTCCATGAATGTTCGAAACGAAGACATCAGGTGCATCTGATCGGTGACCGAGCGAACGGCGACGACACCGTCCCGCTTCTGTTTCATAAACAAATCATCGATCAGCCATTCGTTTTGCGTCTGGTCCAAAGTCAGCCGCGCCGTCATTTTCTGCTTCATTTCGCCGATCGCCACACTCACCATTTTTTCGCTCGACGAAATGTTTTCGACGTTGACGACTTCGACATCCCCGACGGGAATTCCCAGTTGGCTGAAATCGTTGAGTGAATCCGCACGCTTTAATGCGGTCTCTTGAAATCGCTTCGAGCAGGTCAGGCGGACCGCATCGAGACGTTCCAGCTTCATCGCATTCACGAAACGGACCACGGCGATCCGTTCGGTTTCGTGCGACTCGTCCGCACGAGGAGAGCTTTCGCCATAATTCAATGGGTTAAATTCTGTCTTCAGGTCGAGATCCTGAAGACCTAACTGACTGCAACTGACTCCACAAAGTGAGATCAGACCGAGTGCGAGAGACCGGAAAGCACTCATGGATAAATCCTGAAAGGGGTGGATCGGCGAGATGTGAAGGTAACGAGCCGGATGGCTCCCGATGAGACGGGATGTCTCGGGAAGTGGTGGAGGTGAGTGGTTTTCTCTCAGATTCATCACTTGAGGTCAAGATCGTTCGAAGTGTGCTGGAATCCTCGTCACTTTTGGTGGAATAAAACGATTAATCCATCAGGACTTCGATCGAGTTGAGATCGGTGGCCAAATAACCTCGAAACAGGCTTTTTCCTGATCTATGATTACGGCAGGACTTCACGAGGACAGTTTTCCCCTTGTTTTCAGGGAAGCGGGAGATGCACCGTGACATCTTGACCGGCGTGTCCGGAGGCCGTTTTCGAGTCCCTGACGGAAACGAGATCGAGTAACACGTTGCATGCTCCGGCAATCCTCCACCCTTCGTCCACAGCGAAACCCGGTAGCGGGGACAGGATGTCATGAATTGCATTTTTTTCAAAACCGGTCTCCGCAGGTGGGGGCGAGTCTTCGAGATCAGTAAACCGTCGACGAAAGCCGAAGTGATGTTCGAGGTGCGAGGTCGATTTTTAAACTGGAACCCTGAAGATCCAGCGAGGCCACGTTTTTATGGAGCACTGATCATTCCGAGTGATCCTCGGGATTGGGATTAACCCTATGGCACTCCTCGACACATTCTCCAACGACGTCGTCATGCAAAGCCTGTTCCTGACTTTGCTGGTGATCTGCATCCTGCAATTTGTGTTGTACCAGCATCGCCTCGAACGGGTACGAAAAAAAATGGCGAACGACTCGAGGCGTTTGCTGGGACTTCAAGCGGAAGTTTCCACATTGCAGAAAGACCGGGTTCAATCGAAATTTGAGAATCAGATCTTCGAAGAGTTCATTTCGCAGCCCAACCTGGACTTCGCCATGAAGCTGCTACTGACGCGGTATGTGCCCAACGAAGAAACCGATTTCGGGGCGTGGCTGGAAAAACAGGACAACGTGTTTTTGTGGCGGCAATTCCGGGGGCTTTCCACGAATGAATTGACCTCGATTCCGATCGGCGATGAATGGCTGACTGAGTTCCAACAGCTCGATTTTCAGATCATCTACGAAGAGGAGCTTCGTCACCATTTTGTGTACGAGTCGATCCCCGCAGCCGATCGCCGTCGGGTGAAACAGTTGTTCGTGTTCCCGGTTCGGTATCAGAAAGAGCTGACCGGTTTTTTTATGACGACTTCTCTGTATCCGACGGAGATGGCGCTGGAGCGGAAAATCTCGCTGGCGCTGCGTTTGTTGAACGGTTTGGAATCGCACTTTCACCACTCTCAAATCCTGCGGGTCCAGGAATCGCAACTGAAAAATACGCGCGAACTGCTGGAACTGCGGGACATCACCGACAGGCACCGAAATTCCGTCAAAGATCTCGTGGAATTGTTCCTCACGCGACTGACAGAGCAGACGCGCTGCACTCGATCGATGATCGTGTTCTCTCGCGACCCCCAGTTTCGCGAGATTCGCAGCATCCAGCGCGCGGGAATCCGTCCCGAGGCATCGCAGCGAGACCGTTGGGAACGCGACGAGCGTCACTTACTGAGAATCGCCGCGCACCGGCAGTCTCGGATTGTACTCGACTCGGAAGAACTCGAACTGTACGGACTCGGAAATCCGCTCAAGCACGTCGTCGTCGCTCCGCTTCGTCCGAGAGCAGGCACGTTCGGGATGCTGTGTTTGTTACGTCACGGCAGCGAGCCGTTCACGGAACACGTTTTGAAGCATATCGACTGGGCAACATCGTTTCTGGGAGAAACGCTGCGCCGCAGTCTGGACACGGCAACCTTGGAGATGCAGGCGACCTGCGATCCGCTCACCGGCTTGCTGAATCGAAGAGTCTTTCAGGAAAAACTCATTCACGAACTGGAGCAGGCGAGAGCGAAGAACGGCGTCTGTTCGTTGCTGCTGCTCGATCTCGACCATTTCAAGTCGGTTAATGACGAGTTCGGCCATCTGGCTGGAGATCTGGTTTTGAAAAGCGTCGCCAATGCGTTGATCCGAACGCTGGACGAAATCGAGGGTCTCGCCAAATCGCACACGGCCCGCTACGGAGGCGAGGAACTGGCGTCGATTTTACCCGATACACCGCCCGACGCGGCAGTCGCCATTGCGGAGAAAATTCGTGAAGCCGTCTCTGCACTGGAGCTGGAATTCGATGGGATCAAATGCAAAGTGACAACCAGTGTCGGCGTCTCTGCCTATCCCGATTATAGCGAAGATGCCGACAGTCTGTTTCTGTCGGCCGATCAGGCACTCTATCAGGCAAAACAAACGGGGCGGAACAGGGTCTGTCTGGGAGACACCGAGAAGGCTCCTGCCAGGTAACACACTCGATGCGTCTGCCTGTCAGTGGAAAACGAAATGCGGGTTTCGCGATAAGTCTGCTCGCGAGACGCCGGGTATCCGGGAAGTCAGCCGACGAGATCAGTGAGCGGCGGTTTTGAGTTCGCCGGAATCGGACTGCATGTGCTGCAGCGCGAGATGTATCTCTTTCCTCAAATCGCGGAGCGTGGCGGGAGGGAGCAAGATCCGCCGGGAAGCGGTCTTCTTGAGCAGGCTGCGTTTTTCAATCTGGTCGGGCGCGAGTACGGTGACGATTGCAAACGGGCGATGTTTGGCGCTTTCCGAGGCCTCGTCGAACGCGTCAAAGAGTCCATCTTTCAAGGTTTCACCGAAGAGTACCAGACACTCCGCGGGATCGGTTTTCATGCGGTGTAACGCTCGGTCCAGATCTCCGATCACCAAAGGGCGAAAACCTCGAGTCGAAAGGTAATCTCTCAGCACATCCTGTTGTTTAATCCGGGTTTCCACACACAAGATGCGCGGCAGATCGCGATCATTCGAGTTTCGATTTTCGGATTCGTCGGACTCGTTTTTAGCCGCCGGGCGAGCCTCGCTCGAGGAAGCAGAGAGATTCTTTGCCCGCAGATTCAACTCTCCGAGGACTCGATCGAGATCCCGAATCAGAGAAGTATAATCCTGATATCGATTTTCGGGACGAAATGCAATCATCTTCGAGACAATGTTCGTCACGCTGCGGGGGAGATAGGGAGCTGCTTGTTCGAGGGGGCGGATGTGCTCGTAACGGGAGACCATTTTTCTCTCTTCGACTCGACCGGTCGGAGGATAAGGGGGCCTTCCCAGAATCAGTTCGTAGAGAATCGTTCCGAGGAAAAAGATATCACTGCGAGGATCGTTACTCGGAGCTCCCGTCGCTTTTTCGATGGTCGCGTACTCGACAGCCCGCTGGTGGTGAGCCACATCATCGGCACCCGCCAGCCCGAAATCCACGAGCTTGGCGACTCCCCGGCTGCTCATCAGGACATTGGTCAATTTGAGATCGCGGTGCGTGAAGCCCATCCGCAGGGCATAATCCAATCCGCTCGCCATCTCGATGGCGTATTGAATCGCTTCGCGGGGTTCGAGCTGCTGCCGAATTTGAATGAAGTCTCGAAGATTACCCCCTTCGACAAACTCCATGGTGAGGTAATGGGTGTTGCCTTCGACCCCGTGATCCAGAATGGGAACGATATTCGTGTGTTGGAGCGTCATCCCCAACTGGGCTTCGCGATGAAAACTTTGCACGTGCTTGGGATCGCTGGCCCAGCGCTGCCGCAGGACCTTGACTCCGATCATAATGGAACTGTCGGTGACCGACGCAGCACGAAACACCCGAGCGAAGCTTCCTGACGCATTTTGATACATCAATTTGCAATCACCGAGAACCAATTCGCTCCAGTCGTTCTTCTTGATCTTGCTGACCTGGTAAGAAGTCAGGAAGCTGCGGGATTCGAGCAGACTCAGTAGTTCGTCTGCTGACGCCTGATTCGATTCCAAGTTGCGCATCGCCTGGTCGAGGTGGATCTGCTCCAGCAGCCTGTTTTCGACCAATCGCGTTCCGAGTGCGATAATATTCGGTGTTGGCATATCCAAAGTCTCTCGACTCGACGCGAATACGCGTCGCGATTCCGCGGAATAACAGATTAAAAAATGGTGATAAAATGAAATGAGCCGCTTCGATCACGCGATGCTGATCGACAGATTAACGATTATACTACAAAAAAACTCGCGAATGGGATCGATCGCCGGTCGAAAAAGCAGACGATCGTAAAAGTTCAGCAGTTGTGAGAATACTCCGTTCAATCAAACTATTTTTCCATCAACCCACATCCCCGTAACAAATCTTTCCCGCAACGATCGTGCCAACAATTCGAATTATTCCAGTTTTGGCATCTCGCTCGAACAATGTTAAATCTGCCGGGGAGCCGGCCTGCAGTCGTACAAGAGGGAGGCCGAACAACTTGCGAACACGGTTTCCCGCCATTTCGCACGCCTGTTCGAGACCGATCTCGGGAAATCGGGCCGCTCTACCGATACACAAATCTGTTGAAGCTCCCGATCCCGCCAGATATTCACGCTGACCCGCCACGACGATTCGTCCGTTCTCCAGTACCTCGACCGCATGCCCCTCCTCAGGATAGACCCCTGGCGGGCATCCGGCTAATCCGGATGCATCGCAAGTCAGAAGGCAGTTCTCGACCCCTTTCGCGCGGACCATGCACTTGATAACACTGTCGGGAAGATGATGTCCGTCCGTAATCAAGCATGCGGTCAGACGGTCTTCAGCAAGTTGTTCCCAGATATAATTGGGATGGCGACGAATCGTTCCGTGAGAACCATTGCCGAGATGCGTGCTCATTTTTGCACCGGCTTCAACGGCGTTCCGGATGTCCGCTGGTTCCGCAGCCGTATGGCCGATCGAACAGACGATGCCTTTCGATACAGCTTTTCGAATGAACTCGATTGCCCCCTCGGTTTCGGGAGCGATTGTGATCAGTTTGATTCGACCGCCTGCGGCATGCTGCAGCTCTTCGAACTCCGTCCAGTCGGCTGGGCGGATGTGCTCGCGGGGATGTGCTCCGCGAGGTCCGTCTTCGCCCGACAGATAGGGTCCTTCGAGATGACATCCCGCCACCAGCCGATCGGCCCAGGCTTCTCTCTCACACGCTTCACGAATCGCCCGAAATCCGTTAACCAGATTTTCATTCGAATTCGTGATCAAGGTCGGGAACATGTGGGTCAGACCGAACGCGTAGTGTGCTTTGAGGGTTTTCAGAACATCGTCTGCCGTGATTCCCGGTCGTCCGAACCAGACTCCGGCATATCCATTGATCTGAAGATCGAAAAACCCGGGTGCGACAATCGGCAGGGATTTTGCAGACTCTGTGGACGGATCGACGGACTCAATTTGTTCCCCTGCGAGCCGGATCGAAACCGGCTGGAACGTGTCGTATCGGAGTGCCTCAAATTTCATGGGGTTTTCTCGCGTCACATCAGATATTGATCAGTGCAGAATAATCGGGATGGGAACCATTCGCGAGTGGTTCCTGTCGGGATGACAAAATATACCCCGCGGCGATGCGAGCGCCCTCCCGGCGAGACACGAAATCGTACCTGAAGAAGCGCGGCGAGCGAAAGCGTGGTTGAACTTCTGCAACGCTCCCTTCCGCTCGTGGGAAAGTGGACCAGCTTTTCTTTCGTTGTGAGAACGAATCGCGAGTTTCCTGCTTCCCTCTTATGAATTCAATTGTTCTAATGGAATGAACGGGTTGAAAAGCTGGACGATGTGTTGAGAAGGATCAGGATTCATGCAGCATTTTACATGCGATCTGTGCGGGAAAGGTCTGGGCGAAAGGCGGTACGTCGCCAAACTTGAAATGTATCCCGCGTTCGACCCTGGTCAAT
>DATKCB010000014.1:0-10037 GCA_035513495.1 Planctomycetaceae bacterium
GTATTCCTTAAACACCAGATAATCGTTGATTTGAAGCTGAGTTTGATTATCCGAGACGGCAGGTGTTTCATCGATTCGAACCCGGTAATGCGTCGGTATCTGATCAACAGAGTCGAAGGTTCCCCGGGCGGCAAAGTGCGAGAGATCTTTGTCCTCTCTCTTCGGAACGAGAGAGAGTTCCAGTTCGCCGACGTCAAGTTCAGCGGAATTCTCGGGGGATTGATTCGTGTAGCCCGATTGGTCCCAGAGGGTCGGATTGGTGCAATCGGCGGGGATTTTCTGGACGTGCAAATGGATCGTCCGGGTGATTGTTCCGTCGGCGCCGATTTCTGTTTTCCAGCGAATGTGGTCGGTGCCGCATCCGCTACCGGAAACGATCAAACACAGGGCACAAAACCATGAAAAGTGTCGCATGAGACCTCCGGCGCTCGATCTCTTCGAAAGAAAGACTGCACTACAGTTAAGAGACGCAGACGCTGCCTGTATTCCACAAAAATTCGAAAATTTGCGTCCGAGACCCTGACTGATGCCCGGCCCGGCAGTGGATACACACAGGAGATTGAACCCTGAACTCTCAATCCTGAATTCTGTTCCGGCTCCGGCTCAGCCGTACATCCGGTATGCGTCGGCCGATTTCAGGATGTTGGCGCGAATCTTTCCGTCCGGGAGTTTCTCACCGTTCGGATCGACGTAAATCCGCCCCGTGGGTCCGTCGTGCAGTCCCGCCACGTGGATGTTGAAAATAAAAGCGCGATCGCTGGTTGCCTTGAACCAGTGGATGTTGTCTTTCTTGTCCGAGATCGTCGAAGCCTGTCCGGTTTTGAAGGTTTCGTCGATCGACGGTTTGATGATCATCGCGCGGCGTTCGTTTTCGAGCCGATCGTAGAGTCGTCCGTGGAAGGTTCCGTCCAGAATCAGGAACGCGGTACACATGTTGTCGTGAGCATGAGGGACGACGGAGCGGCCTTTCTGCAGCGCGAAGATCTGATGTCCGAACACCAGTTCGGTGGGGAGTCCTTCGACTTTGGGGAACGTCGGACGCAGCGAACGTTCGCCCATGTCGCGGAACTCCAGGTCTTTCGTCAGTTTTTCGAAGTCCAGAAATTTCATCAGTTCGGACAGCTCGACCTTGCCGAGCAGTTCTTCGACCTTCTTCTGCCAGACGATCTGTTCCAGCTTTCCGTCTTTGACCGACTGCCCGAGGTCGTCGAGATCCTTGATCCACCGGGCCGCGATCGGCTCGATTTCTGTTCCGAATGCGTCGCGCGAGACGATTGTTTGCAGAAACGCGAACGTTAATAACGATTGCAACGACTTCTGGGAAAACTCGCGGCGTGACAGTGAGACATCGGACATCGGAAAACTCCTGAAATCGGGGACCGCATTGTGACCAGCCACACATCATCATGACCCGCTCGTGCCGACAGTACAACAGGAATCTCTCGGAGTGCGAAACGCAAGGCGTTTGACGCAGTTTGTACCGAGTACAGGAACGGAATTACGATGGACGCGGATCTCGTTGCTCCGTGTCCTCGGTGCCTCTGTGTTTCAAATTCGACTTCCGCGCGCCCGCATGAAATCTGAAACTCGGAGGTCACTGAGAGCTTTCGAACCCTGCGAATTCCCAAACACAAGTTGACTCCGATGCGTTCATAACCGATGATTGATGTAACGTCCCCCTTTATCCCTCCCCCTCCCCTCCGAATCCCCAATCATGATGCATCTCCCTTCTCCATCATTTGAAGATTCACGATCGCTGTGGAGGCGTCGTTCGATTCTGCAGGCCGGCCTGGCGGGTGGAATGTCGTTACCGGGACTTTTCCAGGCGCGTGCCTCGGCAGCCGGTGTGTCGGATTCCGCCGGTTTCGGTCGGGCCAAGCGGTGCATTTTCCTGTTCATGTGGGGCGGTCCGAGTCACATCGATACGCTCGATCCCAAACCGAACGCTCCGGCGGAAGTCCGGGGAGAGTTCGGTACGATCGAGACGAACGTTCCGGGAATCTCGCTCAGCGAGCATTTTCAGCAGACCGCCCGACAGTGCGACAAACTGGCGATTGTCCGCTCGCTGTCGCATAGCGATCCATCCCATCTGGCGAGCGGACATTGTTCGTTAACCGGTCACCTCGCTCCCGTACCGAACAGCGACGCAGAACCCCCCAGCGACCGCGACACCCCGCACATCGGTTCGGTCCTGTCCAAATTCCGTCATCAACAGACGAGCCTGCCGAATTTTGTAACGATGCCCTGGAAGGCGTTTCATCCCGCCGCACCCGGTGGACAAGCTCCCGGACAAACCGGCGGCTGGCTCGGTAAACAATACGATCCGCTGCTCATCGAGGGAGATCCGGCTCAACCGAACTGGAAAGTCCCTTCACTCAGCTTGAGCGACGGGATCGATCCCAACCGACTGACTGCGCGGCGTCAACTGTTGAGTTCGATCGACGCCCAGCGGCGTTCGCTGGAGCAGTTCGCGAACGTCCAAAGCGTCAACGCACAGCAGCAGACGGCGTTCGGACTCTTGACGTCTCCCGACGTGCGCCGCGCGTTCGATCTCGGTGCCGAACCCGACGCGGTCCGCGACCGCTACGGCCGCAACACTCACGGACAGTGCGTGCTCCTGGCTCGGCGACTGGTCGAGGCGGGGGTCTCGCTGGTTTCGGTCAACTGGCACAACGACGGACAGAATTTCTGGGATACGCACGGAAACAATTTCCCCCGCTTGAAGAACGATCTGATCCCACCCGCCGACCGCGCCCTCTCGGCACTGTTGGAAGACCTTTCGCAGCGCGGACTGCTCGACGAGACGCTCGTCTGCTGGGTCGGTGAGTTCGGACGAACGCCCCGTGCCGAGAACGGGGGACGACAGCATTATCCCCAGTGTTACAGCGGAATCTTCGCAGGCGGCGGAGTCCGGGGCGGTCAGCTTTACGGACGCAGCGACGCCCACGCCACGTTTCCTGCCGAGAATCCCGTCACTCCCGGCGATTACGCGGCGACGGTCCTGCACGCGATGGGGGTTCCGCACGATCTGGCGCTGCTCGATCAAAGCAATCGCCCGCATCGCGTGTATGGTGGAACACCGCTGGTGGATTTGTTCGGCTGAGTGACGCGGATTATTTCCCGATCGTCGCGCGGCCCAACGCCGCGTCGAATTCGCTGACGGCGGGGATGAACATCGCGATTGTCGTGAATCCATAGACGCCGACAATCGCAATCGCGACGCCCAGGCTCCCCCCCAGCAGATACTCGGTGATCGCCCAGAACGTCAGCATCGGCAGCATCCCCGCTGCCAGCGTCAGGGCGGACGAAGGATTCTTGTGAGTCAGCGAAGCGTACAGTCCGATACTTCCCACTCCGATAAACAGCACGAACGACTGGAACTGCACGAAGAACGACGAACGGGCTTCGAGCAGCAGCACCATGAAGAGAAAGATCCCCACAAACAAAAAGAACATCGTTCCGAGACTGTTCGCGATCGCCGAACGGGAGTTGTCGAATCCCATCCCTGAATGCAGTCCCAGCGCCGTAGAAAAACCGACCAGCGTCAGAAACCCGAGCGAAAGATACAGCAGATACTCCGCTCCGACCGATCCTGTCACTGCAAAATAACCCAGCAGCAACATCGGGACGAGAATCAATTCCTTGGTATTGTAGAGGATCCCCCCCAGCTTTCCGTACACGAACTCCTTGGCTGAGAGGTCGGTGGCCAGCAGCAGAATGAGCGTTTTGGCATCTTTCTCGGAAGTGATCGACGTCACGGCCTGGGCGTTGATCAAGGTCAGGCTCAGGACAGTCAAACCGACAAAGCAGAACGTCGACGGATTGACGATCCCCATGATCGGTTCCGCGGTTCCGACGAGAATCATCGAGTAAAACGCGAACGCTGCCAGCACCAGATAGGCGAACTTGATCGCAACGACTTTTCGGCCGTACGCACGCGTGCGGATTTCACGCCACAGCACGGGGTTCGCCCAGATCTCGCGAACCTTAACCCGCGATTGTCCCGTTGCGGATTCGGTCTCTTCTCGCGGTTTCGAAAACCGGAGCGTGTTCCAACGCCGCAGAGAAAACATCGTCACAACGTTCAAGACGACCGAGAGAGCAGTCAGCGCAATGACGCTTTTTAATCCGCTGACGCTCGCAACTCCCACTCCCTGCATATTCGCAAAAGGATTCAGCAGATCTGCCAGCGCACGGTAAGGATTGAGCGCCGCGATCCACTCGCCCGCGGGACCGGGAACGTAGCCGGCGAGCGTATCGACGGTCCCCAGAAACACGACCGCTCCGAGCACGCTTACGGCGAGTGTCTGAAAAGTTTTTTCTCGCCAGTAGCCGACCAGTCCACCCCAACTTCCCGCGGCCAGGATCGTCACTCCCGAGATCGCCAGCGACCAGAAGATCTGGTCCAGCGAAACACCCCCGAACAGCGAGATCAGCAGAAATACGGGAATCGAAGCGGCCCACGTCACAAACACAATCAGCAGGCTCGCGAACAGTTTCCCCAGAACCAGTTCCCGTTCGCGCAAATCCGTCAGCAACAGCAGAATCAAAGTTCCCCGGTCTTTTTCCTGAGCGACGCTCGAAGCCGAAAAGAGCAGCGCGAAGAACAGCATCAGCGAAAGCTGAACGACCGAAAAGATCTGAAATAGCAGGCTCCCGAAACGTGCCAGATCGCCCACGCTTTTGGCCTGCTGCCAGCCAAACGTCGCTTGCGAGGCGGTATAGATCAGGATCATCAGCCCGAACACGTAACCGGCTCGAATCAGAAAATGTCGAATCTGTCGCGGCGACGTGAGTGTCTCGCGGGTAAAAATCGGTCCTGCCAGCACGGACGGAGAATCCCTGATCGGAAAATAACACCAGAAAAAAGAACGCCGGAAATTATAGAGCAATCACCGGGTAAGTGCGAACCCGACAGATCAGCCGAGCCGGGTTGTTGTCTGCGTCCCACGAAGCTGTTTCGGGTTCAGACAGAGACCGCGACGATGCACGTCTCGCGAGGATCACGCAAGCTCCCGCGAGCGGACGACTCATTTTGAGCTTGTCACCGGTTTTTCCTGAGGCTTGTCCGGCGTCCTCAGCAATTCTTCCCTCAAGATGGGAATTGAGCGAGGGGCATCGATCATCAGGCGAATCTGATTGCCGTCAATCCGGACAATCGTGACTTTGACGTTGTCACCGATACAGACGCCTTCTCCCACACGTCGCGACAAGACCAGCATCGTCCACACTCCTTTCGGACTCTCAGGGGGATCCTTCCAATTGATCTCGCGGCGGGAATAACGGCCTCCCGCCGTGTTGTCAAAATGATACCACTGAACAGCGCCGTTCTCCAGAAGCGACTTGAGGATTTTGTTGATTTTCCCGATTTTTCAGGATTGTGCAGTAGTGAACATCGGAAATTTTGGTGAAAGGCGTGCCTCGCGGCGGCTCACAAAGGGCTTTTCTGCCCAACCAATAAGCACTCGCAAGCAGCAGCAGCTCGAATCTGTCGTTTTGGCAGTCCGAAAATCGCCCGTGAAAGATCGCAGGCTGACTCACATGAATTCAATCGGTCGGTCACCAGCGAATCGATGACGGAAATCTTGTATCTATAATGGGGAGCTGCCTTGAGGATCCGAGGAAGTACGCAAACGGATCGGCTTCGTCGTAGCGATCCCGTTCTCAAGTCCTATAATCGTTTCTCATTTCGAGCAGTCTTTCCTTTTCATTTTCAGACCTGGCAACGATTGGTATGGAAGTTCCGCCTCAAGTCATCGAACAACTCAACCGGTACGGTCAGACCCACGTTCTGCGCTGGTGGGATGAGCTGGAAGTTACTCAGCAGCAGTTATTTTGCGAACAGTTATGTTCGATCGACTTCTCCCTGATCGCGCGGGCCGCGGCGGCGACTGAGCCGTCTGCTGACGACGATACCAAGGATCGAAGTTCCAGGGCCGAACCGCCCCGCGAACTCGTTCGCTGGAATCCCTCGTCTGCCAAGTCCCCCGAACAGCAGGCCGCTGCCGCCAAGGGGAAAGAGTTGTTACAGCAGGGGAAGGTCGGCGCGATCGTCGTCGCAGGGGGGCAGGGAACGAGACTCGGATTTCCCAAAGCGAAAGGATTGTTTCCGATCGGTCCGGTGTCGGGAGCAACCATTTTCGATTTCCTGTGCGGCCAGTTGAAAGCCCTGGCCAGACGCTACGGAAAAGAGATCCCCTATTTCGTCATGACCAGCGACGCCACGCACGACGAACTGGTCGAAGCCTTTAAAAGCCGCGGCTACTTCGGACTCGATCCGCAACATGTGCGGTTCTTTCGTCAGGGACACACCCCCGCTGTCGACCGGGAAACGGGAAAATTGCTGCTGGCCGAGAAGTATTCGCTCGCGCTGAGTCCCGACGGACACGGAGGACTGCTCGATGCACTGAAAAATCATCATCTGCTGGAAGAAATGCAATCTCGCGGACTCGAACACATCTACTATCATCAGGTCGATAACCCCTGTCTCAAATTGTGCGATCCGGAATTTCTGGGCCACCATGTCCTGTCCGGTTCAGAGATGTCGACCAAAGTTGTCGCGAAAGCCTCCCCTGACGAAAAGCTGGGGTTGCTGGTCGAAATCGATGGAAAAACGCAGATCATCGAATACTCGGACATGCCGGCCGAGATTGCCGCGCAACGAAATCCGGACGGTTCGCTGCGATTCTGGGCGGGCAATACGGCCTGTCATCTCTTCTCGACGGAATTTCTCACCCGCGTTGCCAAATCGGAGGATGGACTTTCATTTCATCAGGCTCTCAAAAAAGTACCGCACATCGACGACCGCGGAATTCCCGTCGATCCCCCCGAACCGAACGCCTGGAAGTTTGAAAAATTCATTTTCGAAGCGCTCCCGTTGGCGCGCGTCGCGCTCGTCCTCGAGACCTCGCGCGAACGCGAATTTAATCCGGTGAAAAATGAGTCCGGAAACGACTCTCCGGACACCGCCCGCGCGGCGCTGCAACGGATTTGGCGAGACTGGTTCCAGGAATGCGGAATCGCAGTGCCCGCTGAGACAATCCTTGAGGTTCAGCCTTCGTTTGCCCTCGACGCCGAGGAGCTTGCCACCCGGCGGAATCTTCTGCCTCCCATTGAAGGCGATTCGTTATTGCTGAAATAGCGGACTCCCCTCGGCGAGAATCTTGCACAGAAACCGAATTCCCGGCCCCTCGCTTGCAAACCCTGTCAAGATTTAACGATTGTAGCAGTTCTCGTAACTGCAAGATTCTCCCTGGCTTCGGCGAGCGGAATTCGCCGATCAAACACGATGTTCCGCAGAATTGAAAGGATTCAATTCTTCAACTATTGCCAGGGAATGGTCATGTCGAACTCATTTCGCAACCGCACGGTCCTGATCTTTCTCCTCGGTGCGACCGTCAGTTTCGCAACCGCTCGAACTTCGACAGCACAAACACTCCCCGCTCCTGCGACGGAAGTGTTTCCGATCGAAGTACCCACCGCCCCAAAACTTGAGTCGGTCGAACTCTTCAGTCCGTCTCCCTACGATAATTTCCCCTGGATGCACATCGGACCTTCTCCCGGAGATGAAGTTCCGTTCTTCCGGGACACCGAATACGGTGCGTTTCCGACACTGGGAGACGAATCCTCTCCGGGAGTGGGCTACCCCCATCAGGAACTGCGGCCGACGCATTACGGAATCTGGTATCGACCGCAAAGTTATCGCGGATCGAGCGACTGGTACGAACCGATGCGGTTCAATCCCCGGGGAGTCGGCATGGCCCGACACGGTTCTCGATATCGGCTTGACTACGCTCCGGCGGTCGTTCAAATGCCCCACACTCAATACGGTCCGCATTATTATCCGCAGTATCAGCAATACGATTACGATCAATGCGACAAACCGCACAACCCCTGGTGGAAGTGGTGGGGCAACGCAAAGTAGTTTTCGTGAGCGCGCTGGAGTTTATTCAGACTTCTTCAACTCGGTCTGCTGCTCCGAGTTCACAATCTCTTCCGCTTGCCGGCTCATGTAGCGGATGTATTCCACATCGAGTTCGTGAAAGCTCAGCCCCGTGAGTTTCTCCAGCGAGGGAATATCGCTTCCATTACTTTTGCGCGAAGCATAGATCCCCGCGACGTACTCTAAAAACGAATCGCGATACCTGCCGTTCTCGGCGTGCAGGAAGAAATGAACCATCCCCGAAGCCTGGCTGTACAACAGCGGGAGCGACTGCTGGGCCTGGTACTCTTTCATCCCCAGTTTGACGGTCGTCGCCAGAGGAAGGTAAAAGCGGTCGGCGATCAGACGGGCGCGGGCGTTATCGAAGCGGATGAACTCGGGATCCCCCAGTCTGATCAGTCCGCTTTCTCGCCGATACGATTCCATGTAGCACGCGAATCCTTCGATGACCCAGAAGTGATTCGATTCGGCAATATCTCGCTTGTACGACCGGCTCTCCCACAGAATCTGATGGGTCGCTTCGTGATACAACGTGGACTCGTCCGTCGCTTCGGGACGGTGAAAAAAGTAAGACGTCTCGTCGTCCTGCAGATAGATTCCGTTGGTGGCTCCGATGATCGGCACCTGCCGTTGCAGTTGGGCGACGTAATCCTCTTTCGTCTTGTAATAATGCACCACGAACGGATTCTGGTTGATCCGCGGCCGGGCGTTCGGCCCGACGGCGAACAGCTTTTTCATCTGCGCGCGGCTGTTGAACAGGCCCGGGAACTCGCTGATGAAAAACGAATAATAGTCCTCGAGTTTTCCCGCGATTTCAACTCCCCGTTCGAGACTGTGGTTCGTCTTGACGAGCCAGTGTTCGGTTCGAATTTCCCAGGCGTTTCTGAAATCCTGGCGGAGTTCGCTGTCGTGTTCTGAGGGTATCCAGCGCCCCTTGTACTTTCGCAGACCTTGCTCGTACCGGGGAAGATCGGCTGCGAGAACCCATCCGAATCGATCGTCCCAGCTTTCTTTCTTCTTTTTTTTGTCCGCTTCGAACGGCGTGAGCCATTCCCCTTCGTACGGAATGTATCCCAGCAAAGCTCGCGCGGTTTCGAGATCGGGGTTCAACCGCGCCGCTTCACGGACCACCTGATAGGCGAAACTGACGTGGTCCTCCTGCATCGCCTTCTGCGAATACTTGTAGAGTTCGTCGGCTTCTTTTTCCTTGAGAAATCTCAGTCGATGCCGCCACGCTCCCTCAGGAGAGGTTGCCGGAGGAAGCTGTCCCCGACGTTCGCGCGGGAGAGATTGAAACTGCAGCCGGGCGGCATCCGCGTCAGGAATATCCCGGCGAACTTCAGCCGCCGCGTCGGCAAGCCCCTGCCGTTCGAGTTGATCGGCCAGGGAGGTCAATTCCTCGGCAAACGATTCCTGTCGCTGGACAAACTCGGCTCGGCTCCGCTGGAGAGATTCGTTCGTCTGTGACGTCGCCCCGGCAACCGAGAACAGCAGAATCAGGATTGTGCATAATCCACGCATGAAAAGCCTCTCTCGAACCGATTCCGCGATGCAGGGATCGCCAGCCCCGTATGCTGCAAGTAGATGCAGCGCCGCCACTGATGATTGTAGGGGAGTCACCAATCCGAGCAAAGGTAAATCTGCGAGTCCAGAACCCGCCTGTTGCGCAACAAAGTCCGGTATTGTAGAGGTTATCAGAGCGGAAAGCCGAAAGCGGAAAGCGGGAATTTCAAATGTCAAAATCCCAATGTCAAAGGAAAACTTCAAGCTCGAATGTTCAAGGTTCAAAGTGGATCCAACCGAGGCTACTTCTTATTTCCTACTTCCTCACAATACCTTCCACTTTTCCACTACCATCGGAGGAGTATCATTTTGACAACATCCAACTCCCCGGGAGATGTGAAACAAGCTTTGCGATGCAAAGTGTCATCAATTTGATGGCGCGCGGTCTTCGCAATCGGCCATTTTTGACCATTTTCATCGAGGTTTTCTGAACTTGACAAGTTGACAACTTGACATCCTAAAATTTGTCAACTTCGGCCGAACGTGAAACAAAATACCCCCTGTTCTTTGAAAATCTGTATCAATTTGACAA
>DATKCB010000015.1:0-6224 GCA_035513495.1 Planctomycetaceae bacterium
CCTGCATCGCGGGAGAGTCCCCGATCATCTCCTGCAAGATGGGACTGCCCTCCATTGTGGCCATATCGATTGCATCCATCTAAAACGAATCTCAAGCGGCTTAGATCACAATGTCCAAAGCGAGGCCAACATCTGGACTGCCCAGAAATCGTATCATCGAAAAGGCATTATCGCAATTATTTTAAGCAGATTATCCACTGATATCAATTGACAATCTTTTCAAAGAGAGAATTTTTCAAATCCTGTAAGTGAAACTGAAATAAATGCCTGTTTAGCAATCGTTTATTCCCGTAGGTGCACTATTATTGCGCATTCTGAGTTCGAAATATGGCCCAATGGGTGTGCTCTCTGAAAAAATTGATTTCTTCGCGTCTCAGGCTCGGTGAGAGTTTCTGCAGGAGTTCGTCGAGCGTACCACCCGATTCGTTCGGCAGGATAACCAACGAACCTTTGGGAATGCCCCCTTCACCAACATTCGGAAACTGATGGCGATCAATCCCCATTCGTTCGCCGTAGTAGACGAGTTGCGCATGAGCGGGACCGACCGCATAGATTCGATCGGAGTCCGTCAGCAGAGGTCGCAGATCGTTGAGAATTAGTTCCGCATCGGGAAAGGCTCCCGTTTCTGCAGAGTACCGAATGGAATCGCGAATTGTCGTGATGATGAACGGCCACACGGCTAGAATCGCTGCGAGGATGAACGTCACCCCATTTCGGATGATACGAGCTTCGATTGCTTCGATAAACCAAGTTCCTCCACAACTGCAGGCGATAAAAAACAGCGGGAGCAAAAACAACCAGACGCGCGGCGGAGGCTGGGAATTCAGGAAAATCAACGGCAGGAAACAAGCGACTACCGAAACAAGGGCCGCGACTCTTCCGAATCGGAATAGCGGCGTCAATCTCCAACAAAACGCGATGACACCTACCACCAGACATGCCAGGATCGGCCAGGGGATATCGCGAAACAGTAATTCACAGGCTTGCTCGATCGATTCGTGAATGTTTCCCGACGACGGACGCGGAGGACCCAGTTTCTGTCCCGAGGCGTTTGACAGGAACTCCGCAGGGCCAGTCACGATCAGAATCGGCGAATAGAGAACGAATGCGATCGTTCCACCGCCGAGCAGACTGGGAAGTATCCGATGTGCGATACCGACGCGATCCCTCGACTTCCAACTCAGGCACCCGATCCACGTCCCCAGCATCAGGAGCGGAAAAAGCATGAGAGGGATTGTCGCAATTCCACATCCGATCGAAACTGCCAGAATCCACCGGAACCCGCGCCGATCGTGGCGAATCAGGTCGATCGCACTCAACCAGGCAAGGATTGTGAACAGACTCAAGAGCGTGTATCCCCGTGCGTTGGTCGAGTATTCGATCAATGGAGAAGAGAGCGCGATGAGAAACCCCGCGAGAATGGCTGCGCGAATACCCGCAATTCGATTGGCCAGCATCATCGATGCAGCAACACATAGGATTCCTGCCAATAAGGCCGGCAATCTCAAACTGGATGGAGAGTTACCAAACGCTGTGACGGCCCCCCAGGAAAACAGCGTATTCAATAAATGGTTGTTGGGAGACTCATAGGTCGAAACAGCGGCCAGGATACCTCGCGAGATATACGTGTTATAGGTATAGGCTTCGTCATACCTCATCGGTTGATCGAGATGGATGAGTCGCACACCGGTTGCGAGCAGCGAGCAGACGAATACCGCAATCCAAAACGGCCGATGGAACGCGGGAAGTGGGGATCTGGTCCTTGGATTCATCGGAACATTCTCAGGATCGTGCCTGATCATCGATGCGCGTCTGAAACTTGCGAGCGCAGCACCGAGGAACGCCAGACCGTAAATTCCGACAACGATCCGAAACCGCAGATGAACTTCTCTCGAAAAAAAGTCGGCAGATCCGTCGTCGACCAATCGATCAAGTCCGCGCTGCAGAGTTTCGAATGAAAGTCCGATCAGACTCGCACAAATCAGCGAACACGCGAGCAGTATTCCAGTCAGAGCAGTTCGGCGTAACATAACCGTTCATTGTCTCCTCGATTCACTTACGATCAAGCCAGGAGATCGCACAATTTCTGAATCACCGCGTGCGGCAATCCGTCACTATTCGCGGGGAATCTCGGGTTTTTTTCCACGAGATTCTTCGCATCGATAACATTTTTTCGGACGATTGCTTAAGATGGCCGATTCGATTGGCCTCGGGATTTCCCCCTTCGGGTGAACTCCTGTGAAATTCGGAGTTGGTAGGCGGACGGGTCATTGTGGGTGGTATGGTTCCCTCTCGTGACTTTACGAACCTGCTGAGATCCCCATTCTGAATTCGAAGGCCGGATTTCTTTCTCTCGATTCTGGTAACACTTGTCAATGTTCGAAAAACTGGGAAAGTTTGTATCCCGCTTTTGGGTGTTGATCATTTGCGTCTGGATCGCAATCTTCGCCGCCCTTTTCAATGCGGCCCCGAATCCGGACACGGTCTTCAAGCAGGGTGAGTTTGCATTTCTGCCGGAAGATTCTCCGAGCCGAGTCGCCGAGGAAATTTTCAGGGAAGCTTTTCCCGACGACATCCTGGCCAGTTCCGTCGTCCTGGTCGTTCGTCGCCCCTCGCTCGATTCGGAACTGGATCAGAAAGATAAGGATTACATCCACAATGATCTGGTCCCGGCGCTCGAAGCGTTCGGAGTCTATTCCCACGACGAGAATGTAGAACCTCCTCAACTTGAACCGTGGCAACAGGAACTCCAGGACCATTACTCCAAAATACCAGTTGTCGGGGTGGTGGGTTTTGCCGAAGGCGAAACCCTCTTGCTCACAGAGAAGGAGCAGGCTGTCATCTATCGCATTCGCGATTGGATGCATCCCCGCATCGGACATCTCCTCGGTTCCGAGGATGGTCGCGCCTCCTTGATTCTGATCGATCTGGAGACCGAATTTGTTGAAGACGTGAACATCAAACTGATCTACAAAATTGAGAAGATCAGGGAGATCTTGAAGGAGCAGACTGACGAAGAGTTTCGCCTCCCGGAGAGTCTGGAGCGCCTTCGCATTCCCCCCGGTCTGGAGTTGAGTTTGAGCGGTTCCGCAACCGTCGGGCGCGACATGCGCGTCGCCATGTGGGAGAGTGCCCGAAACACCGAATTCGCCACATTTTGGCTGGTTTTGATCCTGCTGCTGCTGATTTATCGAGCATTTTTTCTTGCGATTATCCCGCTCTTGACGGTCGCACTGTCCGTCTCTGTGTCGATGATGTTTCTGATGGTTTTGGCCGATCACGGGATTCTCAGTCTGTTCAAGGACATCGAGACTTATGTAACCGTCCTGGTGTACGGTGCCGGTGTCGACTATTGCTTGTTTCTGATTTCCCGCTACAAGGAAGAACTCGATCGCGGGGCGACCTACGACGAGGCGATTTCGAACTCCATCTCGAAAGTCGGAGCAGCCCTGGCGGCTTCGGCCGGAACTTCGAGCGGCGGCATCGGAATGATGGCATTCGCCGAATTCGGAAAATTCCAGCAAGCGGGGATCGCGATCTGTATCAGTCTGTTGATCTGTCTGATTGCGGCGCTCACCTTTGCTCCCGCGCTGTTGCGGCTCGCAGGCAAGTGGGCTTTCTGGCCTCACATGAAAACCGAACGCGTCGGGCAAGTCGGCTGGTTCGCCCCCACGAGTCTGATCGGAAAACTGATCGAAAGCGGACTGGTCGATCGCCTGTGGGCTGGAATAACCGAACGCATCCGTCAGACACCGGGGAAAATCTGGGTGTGGACGATTCTCGCGATGACACCGCTGGCAATCTGGGGAGTCCTGAACTACAACAATTTGAGTTATGGATTGCTCTCCGAACTGCCCAGCGAAAAAATGAGTGTCCAGGGAGCGAAAGCGGTTGCGGAGCATTTCCCCGAGGGAACCAGCGGTCCCGTGATCGTCGTGCTGAGGAATGAGAACGTCAATTTCTCCGAATCTGAGACCGTGGATCTCATCGGAAAACTGTCGAAACGAATCGAGCAGAACAAGGACGAGTTGGGAGTCGCCGACATCCGCAGCGTTGCCGCTCCGACAGGAATCAGTGCGATCGCGCGGGCGGAAGAAAAAAAGGTGCAACAAGAAATCGATGCGATGACACCGGGTGAACGTCTGATTGCGAATCGTCTCCGCAATAAGGAAATTCGCGATTACTTTCTCTCCAAATCTGAAAAATACAAAGATTCCGTCACCAAGCTCGAAATCGTATTTCAAAACGATCCGTTCTCGCGCGACAGCATCGCCGATTTCGTTTCCTTTCGTCATTCGCTGCGCGAGCTGGTCGATCAGTTCGACGCCGACGTGAAAAAGCAACAAGACGAACTTCGCAAGGAACTTGAAGCAGAGGGGGAAACGCTCGACGAGCCGCTCCCCGAGATCGATCAGACCGAAATCTTCGTGTTGGGTTCGACCGCCAGTATCACCGATCTCAAAAACGTGACCGATCGGGATCAGATCCGCATCGATGTGCTGGTGCTCACCGCGGTTTACGTGATTCTGGTGATCCTGCTGCGAAAGCCAAAAATCTGCCTGTATCTGCTGGCGACCGTCTTTTTCACCTACTTCGTTTCGTTGGGTGTGACTTTCGTTGTGTTCTATCTGCTCGATCCCGCAGGATTCTCCGGACTGGACTGGAAGGTTCCCGTGTTCCTGTTCACGATCCTGATCGCGGTCGGAGAAGACTACAACATTCTGCTGATCACGCGGATCGAGGAAGAGCAGGAAAATCGCGGCCTCGTCGAAGGAACGCTCCTCGCTCTCCGAAAGACCGGCAGCATCATTTCGAGTTGTGGAATCATCATGGCGGGGACGTTCTGCTCGCTCATGTTCGGCACGATCGTCGGAATGCAGCAGCTCGGCTTCGCGCTCGCGTTCGGAGTGCTGCTCGATACGTTCATCGTTCGACCGATTCTGGTACCCGCCTGGCTGCTGCTGCTGTATCGCAGACAATTCGGACCGTTCAGCACTCTGTTGGGAGCTCCTCCTGTTGCGGACACTTCCGACTCCCAACCCACTTCGAACGAAAATAACTCTCCCCCGACCTGAGCCCCGCGGGCCGGCTGCGTGATGACGATACTTCGAAATATCGCGGGGCTGGGAACGACACTCATCGACTGGCAGATGACGGTCGCCGAGTTTCCCCAGCCGGACACCAAACATCTGGCCCTCTCGTCGCGGATGCAGGTCGGCGGTCCCGTTCCGACGGCACTCGCGTTGCTCCGCCGGTTCGGACATCGGTGCTCGCTCGTCAGCTTGTGGGGAGACGATCTCCAAGGGGAGATGATCGAACGCGATCTCCAGAACGAATCCATTTCGTTTGATCCCCGCTGCCGCAGACAGGACGGACGCACAGGAACAGCGCACGTCTGGCTCAACGAGCAGACGGGCGAGCGAACGATAGTCGGCCATCACTTCGAACTCCACGAGAACGATCTCGCCTGGGCGTCGTCGTATGCTGCCGATGCAAATCTGATGCACGTTGACGGCTGGGGAGGAACTGCGTCCGTCGCAGCGGCTCGAGCTGTTCGCGAGAACGGAGGAGTCGTTTCGCTCGATACCGGCTCGCCGAAGCCTGTCACTTCCGAACTGCTGGAGCTCGCCACGATCGTCAACGCACCCGCTCGTTTTCTGAAATTGTATTTCGATGACGAGGACGTCTCGCGCGGCGGAAAACGTCTGCTCGATCTCGGAGCCGAACTCGTAACCGTCACCGATGGAACGCGCGGAGCGTGGCTGTTCTCCGAGCGCGGCGAGTGGCATCAACCGGCCTTCGAGATTGATGCGGTCGATACGACTGGAGCGGGAGACGTGTTCACCGGAGCCCTGATCCATGCGTGGCTGCAGGACTGGTCCCCGGAACAGATTCTCCGCTTCGCCTCTGCGTGCGCGGCTCTCAAGTGTGAACGGTACGGTAATCGCGACGCCCTCCCTGACCTGTCGCGCGTCGAACAATCGTTGATCGAGCGATTTATTGAGTGATCAGTTTGAGGTCTGGCTTCGCTGCGCGAAGTTCGTTCAATACCTCTTCCGAAATGATCAGAAAACGAATATCTAAAGATTTCAATGCCGGTGCATCCTTCAGTTGAGCGATCCCGGCGTCATCGATTTTCGTTCCGGCGAGCGACAAGTTTTCCAGGTTGGGGAATTTCAACAAACTGGCGACGCAGTCGTTGGTGATCGCAGTGACTTCGAGGT
>DATKCB010000016.1:0-5376 GCA_035513495.1 Planctomycetaceae bacterium
GACGTTGCGGAAGAACACCTTTAACTTTCCGCGCGGCATCGCGCGATGAGCGCCGGAAATTCCGACGGGGATGATGGGGAGTTTTCCGCGACGGGCCAGCGCGATGAACCCGGGCTTGATTTCTCCGATGGCGCCGGTTGCGCTGCGGGTTCCTTCGGGAAAAACTCCCATCAGAAATCCGTGCTGCATCCGCCTGACCGCTTCGCGGATGGTGTCGGCGGAGGCCGCGTCCCGATTGATCGGGATCACGTATGTGTTGCGCACGACCCAGCCGACCAGGGGGATCCGAAACAGCGAATCGCGGGCGACGTAACTGACCGGCCGCTGCAGCGCCACCCCGACCAGCAAGGGATCGAGGAACGACTGATGATTGGCAATCAGCAAAGCGCCCCCTTTGGCAGGGACGTGTTCGAGTCCTCGCGCTCGGAACCGCAGAAACAGCGCGAACAGCCAGCTCATAAAGAACTGAATCGTCAGCCAGACCCAGTTTCGGCGAACGGGGTCGGGGAGCGAATCCTGATTCGTCGAGTCCGCGGTCATCGCCCCGATTGTTTTCCAGAGATCGAAAAAAGAATTGTCAATTCGAATCGAGCAGGCTCGCGCAACCGGTCGATGCGATCCCGAACGGGTTGAGAAGCCGCAAATCGGGCTGCAATGGTGAACGTCAATGGGAGTGGGAGAAGTTGGTTATGCTAGGGGATTTGCCCGTTGAATACCACTCTCTCCTACGCTCGCCGCTCGCGAGAATCCGACCGGGATCTCGAAAGCAGACCCTCGTCCCGGCGATGGGCGGTTCCCTGAGAGCAGAATGATGCAAGCGAGTGAATCTGAAAAAAGACGCGGTCCAGGAATTTTCCCATTGTTTCGCGGAAATCGGTTGACCTATACTAATGCGGTTCGGGGAGGTGTACTCGGGACGGATACGATGTCTTCGAGGTGAGATTCGCGAGTGTCGAACTCATCGAAAGTTCGCTTCTTCTCCGGCGCAAGAATTAACTGACGACCGAACTGAGTAGAGACCAAATCCCGCGTTCGTCGTGCGGGTGATGAGAAGTCCGTCTGAGTTTGAGCAAAAGTAAGTCCTGCGGCAGAGCGCGCATCCCCGAGGGTTTGAGAGTTCTTTTCTGTTTTGGGAGTTGCGTGATGCCGCAAGGAAAAATCAAGAAGTTGATGGAAAAAGGGTTCGGCTTTATCGACACCGGTTCGGGCGACCTGTTTTTCCATCTGTCCGCCGTCGAAGGCTGTGAATTCGAAGACCTGCACGAAGGTCAAGAGGTCGAGTTTAATGAAGGAATGGGACCGAAAGGCAAACGAGCCGAAAACGTGCGGCCCATCGGTGGTTGAGTTCGGGCGTCTCTGATTGCATCGTGCGCCGGCTCTGCATTGTGCGAAAGCTCACTGTCACGTCTGGAAGAAACAAACGAAGCCTTCCGATGAAGCATCATCGGAAGGCTTTTTGTCTGCGCGTTTCGGCAATCGCCGGATTCGATTATTCGAGAACCAGTTGCAGCCAGCCGTTGAGCGTGCTGATTTCGCGAATGTGCAGTACGGACGGTCCGGCTTCCGATCCTTCCGCCTGAGCCAGTTCGATGTTGCCGTCGAGTTCCTTGGTGGGAAGGGCGGAACTGATCTTCTTGCGGATGATCCCTGCGCGGGCAATCTGGACGTTCAGGTTTTCCGGTCGCTCCACGGGACTGACTCGCGCCGCTCCCGATTCGGCCAGAATTTTGTCCCCCTGAACGGTAAACGTCAGCGGAACAGAAATTTCCTGTGTCGGGACGTCCTCTTCACCTTCCTGACGCAGCCCCGCACGAATCCTCAAAATGACCTCGTTTCCTTCGAACTGAACCCGAATCGGATCTTCTTCCGCAAAAATGAAGGAGGCGTTGTTCTTCTTAGTTTCATCGTAGGCCGGCTTGTCCCCGGCTGCTGCTTCCTTCCTCTTGGACAGATCGACTCCGAACGCGTCGCTGAAGAACTTTTCGAGGTGGTCGGCAACTTCGTCTTCGTTCATCGTCTTGCCGGCGAGTCCCAGTTTGTTAAAGGTGTTATTGGCCGCCGATTCGTGGAGATTGACCACGGCACCCGTTGCGGGAGCCGGGATCGGGAGGGAGCGGCTTCCACCCAGTTCCCCCGCCTGCATCGTTCGCGTATCGACTCGAATGTAGGACTCGGAGGAACGAAATCTCATCGCCGAGGGATACAGATCGGTGTCGCGTAATCCCTTGAAGAACTTGTTCTGCAG
The DNA here is from genome assembly GCA_035513495.1 of Planctomycetaceae bacterium. Lineage (GTDB taxonomy): Bacteria > Planctomycetota > Planctomycetia > Planctomycetales > Planctomycetaceae > DATKCB01. The sequence goes on from DATKCB010000016.1 coordinate 2,246, forward strand.
ATCGTCGTTGGCCGAGTCAAATTTCTTGTCGACTTCCTCGTCGAATTCGGGGCCGACTTGTCCCGAGATTTTCGAGCGCGCGATCGCTTCGGATTGGGAACGTCTCTTGTTGGCTTCTTTTCGCGCGACCGATTTGGCGATCGAACCGAAGAGCGGAACGTTATCCAGCTTGGTACTCGCACCGACCGTTTGATTGTTGGCGTTGACCCCCACGAGTGACGGGGAAGTTGAGAATTTGTCGCCGTCGAAATTGATTTCTTTCGTCGCGCGGAAGGAATGGTTCCCGTGCGTATAGATTGTCGCCTGAGATGTGACGCCGGCCGTGTTGCTGAAGGTCCAGCCCGTCAGAACCAGATCGAACGTCACTCCGGAATCGTTGGGGAGAATATCGACGCCGACCTCGGTCGTCGTCTGCTGATTCCCGTACACGTTCGCTCCCAAAACCTGATCTCGCACAGCACCCGACTTGGTCCGATGATCTTTGATGACTTTGTTGAGAAACGCTTCACTGGCCAGAATCGTCAGATTGTAGTTGTAGAAATGTGCCCGATAGGCCTCTGCGATCAGATTCCCCCCGTCGGGCGACAATTTCTGAATTGCCGAGAACGCATCGTTCGCAGTTTTGGCGTCTGCCGAACTGCCGGACGCATCGTACGCTTCGAGAGCCGCCACGAGCGCCGCCAGTTGAGTTCGAAGCGGCTCCATGTTTTTCGGATCAGGCTCGATGGCGGAGATTTTCCGGTACTTCACGATTGCTTTCTGCAGGTTCAGGAAGGCTTCGTTGGCGAGAAATTTTTTCTGCGCTTCGGATTCCAGTTCGTTCCGCGAAGCAATTTTCCCGGCAATCGGATTGGCCGTCTTCAACAGCTCGCCCGAACCGTTCAGTCCCGCAATTTTCGTCGCCAGATCGCGAGCATCGAGATAATCGAGCCAGGCCGTACCTCCTCCGTATTGTCCGAGGAATGCGACGAGTTCGTTGTACGCCGATACGATATCCTGTTTCGCCTGGGCCAGTTGTTTTTGCCTGGCCTGCGCCGGATCCAGTTGCAGAGTCGCCAGAATTGCGGTCGCAAACTCATGGCGTTGCTGGAGCTTTCCGTAGAGCGTCGCCAGCGGACGGTGGATCGTACTGTACGCGGGAGAGTCCAATGCCGTTTTCATGACACGCATACGGGACGCAATGGATTTCAGAGCAGCCTGCTGCTCGGCGATTGTGGTCGGTTCTTCGCTGTAAAGATTCGCCACGTCTTGCGCGGCGCCGATCGACCATTCGTTCCACGAGTCACCCAACGTCAGGAAGTCTTCTTCCCAAAGTCCGGGAGGCGGCTCGGGAGCGAGGATTCCGGAAAGTCCCGGACCGTCGTTCGCAGATTGAATCAACGCAACACTTGAGGATTGGGACAGTCCCAACAGCGACGTCGCGCCAATCCCACAGAGCATGAGAGCCTGTTTGAGGAAAACAAACATATTGTTTTTCGATCCTTCACGTTTTGTCAGCATGTGTCACTCCCTTGACTGGCTCACCTCGAAAAACTGCATGCTACAGGTTTCAAGTCCCGAAGATCGGGTCGGTTTTTCATCCGGCGGATTCAGCAACTCGACCACTGCTACCGAGAAGATTTTCTATTCTCTGCTATCGTCAAAATTGAGACGAGTCTGAGAATTGGAAATCGGCGTCCCTCCCGTCTTAAGGAAAGATTGAACGACGGTTCGCATTCGGTAAGATGGTGAATCTTTGCGGAGAAAAGGCCAGTCAGTCACGATACCGATTCAGTCTAACCTTCCCAAAAATATTGTGCAATCCACCTACTCCACCAATTTGCGATTTGCGGGATCGGGGATTTCCCGCGAAACTCGTCTGGGTCCACGAGGTCCCGGTCGCACTGCGGGACTGTTCACGATAGGATAAAGTCGAGAAATTGAGCAGGATTTGTTGTCTGTAAACGAGAGTTCACATTTGGTCATCTCTCGTGAGTTTTTCCGTATTTGACCAGATCGATCACCAAAGGGAGTTGGAGAAAGCACGTGCTTGGTCTGCGTGATTTGACGTCCGCCCAGAAACTGGCAGTCACACATGTCGACGGTCCGCTACTTGTGTTGGCGGGACCCGGCTCCGGAAAAACGCGCGTCATTACCCGACGCATCGCCCATCTGGTTCAGCATGGAGTCACTCCCTGGGAAGTTCTCGCGATTACGTTCACGAACAAGGCCGCGCAGGAAATGGCCTCCCGGGTCGATCAGCTTCTGCCGGGATCGCGAATCTGGGTGAGTACGTTTCATCGGTTCTGCGCGCGAGTGCTCAGACAGAATGCGTCGGCGTTGGGACTTCGCCCGAACTATACGATCTTCGACACCTCCGATCAGCGACAGCTTTTACGCTCCGTGATGAGCGATCTCGACATTTCGACCACTCACTTTCCGCCCAACAATGTCGGTTCCCGCATCAGCCGTCTGAAAAACGATCTGATCACTCCCGAAGAATACCTCCGCAATCACGAAGAGATGATCGGCAGCCATTACGAAGCGATCGTCGCCCGCGTCTATCCCGCATATCAGAAAGCCCTGCTGGAAGCCAACGCGGTCGATTTCGACGATCTCCTCCTGCACGTCGTGAGACTGTTCGAAGAGAATCCGGAAATCCGGTCGCAACTCGATCGCAAATTCAAATACGTTCTCGTGGATGAATATCAGGATACCAATCTGGCGCAGTATCTGATCGTGCGGGCGCTGTCGCAGGAGGTTTCGAACCTCTGCGTGACGGGCGATCCCGATCAGTCGATCTACGGCTGGCGCGGAGCGCGAGTCGATAACATCCTCCGCTTCGAAGAAGATTTCCCGACCGCAGAGGTCGTGCGCCTCGAACAGAATTTCCGCAGTTCTAAAGAAATTCTCAAAGCGGCCGACAGTCTGATTCGGCACAACGTGCATCGCAAACACAAGGAACTCATCACCGACAATCCCGACGGGACTCCCGTTGAACTGTTGTGGTACGACGACGAACGAAGCGAAGCCGACGGAATCGCGCGGCACATCAAGCGTCAGGTCGATTCTGGTGAGGCGGCGTGGTCCGACTTTGCGATCATTTATCGCGTGAACGCTCTCTCGCGCGCAATGGAACGAGCGCTCGCTCG
>DATKCB010000017.1:0-4206 GCA_035513495.1 Planctomycetaceae bacterium
AGATTGGGAACTCGACGAGAAAGCCGGATTGCTGCGTCTGACGGACCTGAACGTCGATGGAGAACCGAGCGAGCGGGAAGCGACGCTTCCGATCGAACCCGCCGGACACGTTCGCATCAATCTCGGCGATCGCCAGTACAACCGTTTCGCCAGTGAAGCAACAGCCCCCTGACATCGTTCGCGCCTCGGCCAGGCCCCTCCTGAGCTACAAATCTCATCCCAGAGACAATCCACCGACGCAACAACCCGCGATCAACAACGCAAAAACGTCGCTGAATTCGTGAATATTCAGGAGCGATTCGCGTGTTCGTCCGAATTCTGACGAATCCGGCGACAACGGCACGCCATTCAAACGACATACACACGCTCCCGGATCATCTCGATCCGCGAATTTCAGCGTGATTTTTTGGAACGCCCGCTCGCTCCGCCCCGGCACCGCGTTCGTAAAATCCAGTTCGTGCATTTCGCTGCTTTCGTGGTTGCATACACGAACTCAGCGACAGCTCAATCACCAGGCGCAAAATAAATTGAAAATTGACATAAACTGACGAGGCGTCCTCGCGCGCTGCTTAAATCTCCAGCAGCCGTTCTCAAAATCGTCTCGCTTCCGGAGTTTATCGCTCGGCGGGTGCCCGTTCGTTGAGCGCATCGATTTGTGAAGATATCCCGAACGGCTTTTCAGTCTCTGCGCAATCGCACATTCATCAAACATTGATACGATGCGGCGAACAGCGTTCACATCGATGCGTATTCTCTCGGAGCCGTCGAGGGAGCCACGGCGGAGTTCGCCCGCTCTCTCTTTCTTGCGGTATTGTTCTCTCAAATGAAAGGAACCTGAGATGAAACGCTGTCTGACACGAAGGAGGGAATCTCAATTCGCGAGCGCACGGCGCACGGGATTCACGCTGATCGAACTGCTGGTCGTGATCGCGATTATCGCGATCCTCATCGCTTTGCTGCTCCCTGCCGTGCAGCAAGCCAGAGAAGCCGCCAGGCGTTCGCAGTGCGCCAACAATCTGAAACAGATCGGACTGGCCTTCCACAATTTTCAGGATGTTTACGGATATCTCCCGCACGGTGCGCGGGACGGTCACCAGGAATCCGACCCGATCGATTTCTGCTGCCGGTCCAAGACAAAATACGGGTATAGCTGGAGCTACTGGATTCTGCCTCAGATGGAACAAGCCAGCGTCTTCAATCTGGTCCTGGAAGCGGACGATCCCGCACCGGGAGCGAATGCGTACAATCCCGGAGAGAATCTCGTCGCTCAAACGGCGATCCCCACTTACTACTGTCCGACACGTCGATTCCCGACGCCGCACGGATCGGCGGGTTTCTATCGAGTCGATTACGCCGGCAACGCCGGCGAGCGAACAACTGCCGCGCTGCGAGCGGGCGGCAACGACGGACGAACGGGCGTGGTTGTCCAGCGCGATCGATTCAAAATGCGAATCGAACATATCATCGACGGCTCATCCAACACGCTGATGGTCGCCGAAAAGGCCCTGCACCCGAGTCGCCACGGTTCGGATGGCGGCGACAACGAACGCTGGAACAACGCGGGCTGGGATGAAGATGTGATTCGCTGGGGTGCCGCTGTCAATTCGAGTGGATTGGAGTACGGACTGCTCCCGCTGCCCGACACGCAAGCTCCGACAAACACAGTCGCGGTCGTCGATCCCGGCGGCCGCTCCTGGACGAACTGGCATCCCTACTTCGGCGGACCTCACAACGGCGGGTTGATCGCCTGCATGGGGGACGGCTCCGTCAGGACGATCAGCTACAACATGGACAACGAAACCTGGCGGAGAATCTCTCTCTCGAAAGACAACGAGCCGGTCGGAAGTTTTTAGCAGTCTGGTGAGTTCTTGGTTGAGGCGGAGAATAATCAAGTTCGACGGGAATGTTTTCCCGTCGAACGCTCTTATCTGAAAGCCCATTGATGAGGTCTCTCGTGAATCGATACAAACTCAGTTCGTCGGTTGCAGCATTGCTGCTCGGTTGCTGTCTGGGGTGCGGCTCGGAACTTCCTCCACCGCTCGAAATGACCGAGGATGTCAAACAAACGGTCGCCGCCGAGGACGCCGCGATCGACGCCGCGGAATCGGCCAACTCGGAGTGACGCGAGGGAAAAAATTCCCGAATGTTTCCCACGACGTTGATTGCGGCCAAAGCCCCTCAGACCGTTACGAACCAGTCCTGCAAGGCGCGGACTTCCGGTTCCGAGTTTTCGGCGAGGGCCTGGAGGGCTTTGACGACGGCGATGCAACCGGGGAGGGTGGTGACGCAGGGGACTCCGTAGGAGACGGCGGCGGCGCGGATTTTGCCTTCGTCAGTGCGGGCGCCTTTTCCGCTGGGGGTGTTGAAGATCAGTTGGACTTCTCCGTTGGCCATATAGTCGAGCAGGTTGGGGCGGCCTTCCTGGAGTTTCTTCACGACCGTGACGTCGAGGCCCGCCGCGGTGAGCGTCTTGCCGGTTCCCGAACTGCACAGGATTTTGTACCCGAGACGCGCGAGGGCGCGGGCCGGTTCGATGATCGCCTTCTTGCGTCCCTTGGCCATGCTGATGAAGACCGATCCCGAGGCGGGCATCGTGTTACCGGCACCGAGCTGGCTTTTCGCGAACGCCATCGGGAACGTCTCGTGGATCCCCATCACTTCGCCGGTCGAACGCATTTCGGGACCGAGGACGATGTCGACACCGTGAAACTTCGAGAATGGAAAGACGCTCTCCTTGACGGAGTAATGATCGGGCCAGACTTCGGTCGTGAATCCCTGCTCGGTGAGCGACACGCCCGCCATCACCTTGGCGGCCATCCGGGCGAGCGAGCGATCGGTCGCTTTCGACACGAAGGGCGACGTCCGGCTGGCGCGGGGATTGACTTCGAGGAGGTAGACGGTGTGATGATCCCCTTCGACCTTGACGGCGAACTGGATATTCATCAGTCCGCGAACCTGCAGTTCCTTCGCGAGAGCGTACGTCGCCTGCTTGATTTCCTCGATCACCTCGTCCGACAAGGAGAACGGAGGGATCGCACAGGCCGAGTCGCCCGAGTGAACGCCGGCTTCTTCGATGTGTTCCATCACGCCGCCCACGAGCGTGATCTCCCCGTCGGAGATCGCGTCGACGTCGACTTCGATCGCGTCTTCGAGAAACTTGTCGATCAGCACGGGCCGGTCGGGAGAGACATCGACGGCTTCGTCCATGTATTTCACGAGCGACGGTTCGTCGTAACAGATCTCCATCGCACGGCCGCCGAGCACGTAACTCGGGCGGACGAGCACCGGATACTCGATCCGATTCGCGGCGTTTCGCGCGCCTTCGACATCGTAGGCGATTCCGTTGGGGGGCTGTTTGAGATCGAGCTTGTTGAGGATTTCCTGGAACCGCTTGCGGTCTTCGGCGGCGTCGATCATGTCGGGACTGGTGCCGATGATCGGTATCCCGGCCGCTTCGAGTCCTTTGGCGAGATTGAGCGGCGTCTGTCCGCCGAACTGAACGATCACACCGTCGGGCTGCATCTTGTCGCAGATATTGAGGACGTCTTCGATCGTGAGCGGCTCAAAGAACAGGATGTCCGACGTGTCGTAGTCGGTCGAGACTGTCTCGGGATTCGAGTTGACCATGATCGACTCGATCCCGAGTTCTTCGAGCGCGTACGCGGCCTGACAGCAGCAGTAATCGAACTCGATCCCCTGTCCGATCCGGTTCGGACCCCCGCCGAGAATCATAATCCGTCGCTTGCCCGGTTGCTTGGGAGGCGTTTCGTCTTCCTGTTCGTAGGTCGAATAGTAGTACGGTGTGTAGGCTTCAAATTCGGCGGCGCAGGTATCGACCTGTTTGAACGTCGGCTCGATGCCGAGACTCTTGCGATACTTGCGAAACTCCATGTCGGAACTGTTCCACCAGCCGGAAAGCTGCATGTCGGAAAATCCGAATTCTTTCGCCTTGCGGACCAGTTCGGGAGGAACGTCCTGCATGCGGGAGTACGTTCGCAGTTCGTCTTCGAGTTCGACGATCTGGCGGAGTTGTTCGAGAAACCACGGATCGATCTCGGTCAGATCGAACATTTCCTCGATCGTGAGACCTGCCTTGATCGCGTACCGCAGGTAGAAAATTCGCTGATCGTTCGGCGTGGAAAGCTTGCGATGAATCTCATCGAGCGAGGGCTGTTTGGGAGTTCCCCAGAGATCTTTTTTTCCGCC
>DATKCB010000018.1:0-6753 GCA_035513495.1 Planctomycetaceae bacterium
GCTCTCGATTCCCGGGTTGCTCGTCGGGTTGGGAATGCTGATGGGCGGACTCAGCATGAAACGACTTGGCTCCCGAGGCGTGGCTCAGATGGGAGCCATCGCTGGCATGATTCCGATACATCCCGCCTGGCTGCTTACGCTGCCGATCGGAATCTGGGCGCAAGTGATGCTTAAGAAACCGCAGGTTAAACTGGCGTTTCGCGAGAACGCACGTCGCCGCCAGGGATCTTTTCCACCTGCCACTTCTGAGCCGTACGGTTCCGCCGAGGCAGTTGCTGCCTCTCTTGCCCCCGACTCCGAAAGCATTGCACAGCCCGCCGCAGAGACAATCTCCCGCAGTGAAAGCGGCGCGTTCCTTTCCAAACCTGAGCAACCCCCCGCACGAGGTTTCTCGACATCCTTCGAACGTGCAGTGGGGAATGTCGCAGGTGGGGTTCGACGCCGCGGGCCAGGGCGAATCTTCTCCGCTCCCGTCATGCCGGGTGTGATGGCGATGTTGCTGAGCCTGGGTGGTGTGGTGACGATGTTCGTCCCGTGGGGTGTCACTCGACATTATCCGGAATACTACTGGTACTATGCCTACGACAATCCCTGGGGTCTCCTCGCAGGGGTCGTGTTCTTCGCACTCGGCTTGACGATGCTGGCTTCGACCTCGTTTGGGAGACGGCCGGGTTGGCGACCGTGGACGATCATTATCGCGGGGTCGGTCCTGCTGGGTCTTTTGGGTCTGTATTACGAGAATGTGTTGAAGCGGGTTGGCGTCAATGCGGACGGGAGTTTCTTCACGGCGTTCGGTTTCATTATTGCGCTGATGGTTATCGGTGCCTGGGACTTGCGGTGTTTGCTGACCGCAACGGGCGGGATACATTCTGCGCCGTCGGATTTGCTTCGTCAGGCGAATCACGTGAAATCGGAGGGTCCGGCCGCGGTTGTGGAGATTCGCCGCACGGTTCGAGGTCCGGGGATCGCGCTGATGGTGTTCGGGTTCCTGCTACTGTTTCCCGCTCTGCTGTTGATGACAAACGGAATCGACATCGCCGACGGAAATGATGGAATGCCTTCGGGAGTCGGCGTGATGATGGTCGTGGGATCGCTCTGTCTACTTGGACTGTGCGGACTACTGATTCGCGGAGGCTGGCACATGGTCGCGCTCGAAAAATATAACGCTGCATTACTGGCCAGTTTTTTGGGACAACCGGTCGGACTGTGGGGTCTGATGGTGCTGGGACGTCCGGAAGTCAAGTCGGCGTTCGCGGCTGGTCCCTCCCCGGGAGTGAGGCAGCAATCCGCTGAGCTCCGAGATCGGGAATCAATTCGAGGGGAACACGCAATACCGAATCCATTCGCACGCATGCTACTGCAATTCTTCACATGGATCGGAATCTTGTTCGCCGTCTCGGTGCTGGTGTATCTGGCGAGAGGAGGAGGAGATGAGGAATCCGCTACTCTCGTTTACCCTGACTCTGGGGCCGTTCCTGACAACGAAGCCGGAAATTCCAAATCCTCGTTGCACGACGCAGCCGCAGCCGGTCAAATCGGCCGCATTCGCCAATTGCTGGCCGAGCGTGGAATCGACATCAACGATCGAGACTCCGAAGGCAAAACTCCGCTGATGGTAGCCGCCGCCGCGGACGAAGCGCACCTGGTGGCGCTGTTGATGCTCGGCGGTGCTGACGAGACGTTGCGGGACAACGACGGAAAATCGGCGCTGATGCATGCGGTCGAAGCAGGGCACTCGACCACTGTGAAGTTGCTGATTGACATGGAGAAGGCGAACTGGGACGAGGAGTTCCAATTCCGTTTGAAACGAATCGACCCGGAGTCAACGAAGACGCTCGACTTCAAATCGTTGCATTTTGAAGGGGGCCAGAACTGGCAGGACAAGACCGGCGAAACATCATTGATGAAGGCCGCAGCCCGTGGTGACCTCGTAATGTTTGATACGTTGCGACTCTGGTCGGACGAAAGTCTCCGCGATCTACAAGGACGAACGGCAATCGTCCACGCGATCGAACAGCGACAAGTCGAATTCCTGACGAAGCTGCTCGAACGGGCCGAGCAGTATCTGTCCGTGCGAACCCCCGGCCACAATTTTCCCGTCACCGTGACCCCGGAAATCCTCAGCCTTCCCGACAACTCCAGACGCACGCCGCTCGACATCGCTGAAGAGATGGAACTCAATGAAGTGGCCGCTCGCATTCGATCGTATCTGCAAGCGGTTGTGGATGTGCTCTCGCGCGAAATCGACGCCACCGAGCGAGTCTCCGTTGTGAAATTTTTACTCATCGAACGCGGTCGTGCCTTCCGCGGGCTAGGTGACGACGAACAGGCAGAAGCCGATTTGAAACGGTCACGAGAGATCGGAGAACGCGAGAAGTGAGTCCGCTCGCTCGGAATCCACTGTTTCCCACTGTCGAATTCGCGTAAACGTCCGAAAAAAATAGTGTGCGAAGCCACCCGCGTCTCGTTAAGATATCAGCTTCTCCAAACGAAACCGGTGGCGGGAGCAAATGTCCGAATCTCAATCATCGATTATTGCAGCACTGCTCGAACGGGCGCGCGAGGGGGATGACGGTGCGCGCGACGAGTTGTTCGAGAAATGCCGGGCATACCTCGGGTTTCTGGCCCGCTCGTCGATGGAGACCTGGATGAACGCCAAAATTGACGCTTCCGATCTGATCCAGCAGACGATGCTCGATGCACATAAGGGATTTGCCAACTTTCGCGGACAGTCCGAAGGAGAATGGGTGGGTTGGCTGAAGGCAATTCTGCAGCACAACGCGCTCGATTTCTGCCGTCGTTACAAGGGAACCGAAAAGCGGAACGCCGGCCGGGAAGTTCGCATCGCGGCTTCGGTTTCGATGAGCCTGTTTCACGGTGCTCCCGAGCCTCCCGGCAGCGACGACTCGCCGAGTCAGATTCTGATGCAGAAGGAAAACGAGATTCTGCTCGCCGACGAACTGGCGCGGCTGCCCGAGGATTACCAGGAGGTCGTTTATCTGAGAAACATGCAGCGCCTGCCGTTCAAGGAGATCGCCGAACGAATGAACCGTTCGCAAGGTGCCGTGCAGATGCTCTGGCTCCGCGCTCTGAAACAGTTGCAGGAACAGATGCAGCATGTCGAATGATTTGCCCCATCCCCGTTCTGCAAACGTCGATCAACTCGGCGAGGATGAACTCTTTGCGAGGCTCGAAGAATATACTGAAGCCTTGCAGGCGGGAGACGTGCTGCGCTGCAAAGAGTTGATGTTGCGCTTTCCGCAACTCGAAGAATTCGTCGGCTGTCTCGACTTGCTGGAGCAGTTCGGTGATCCCGAAAGCTCGCACCACTCGTCGAAGCTGAATGTCGATTCTCCGACCATGACCTCCGGTCCGCGGCGCGGTTCTTCGGGGGGTTCGTCTCTGCTCCAGCCGAATCAGCGATTCGGAAAGTTTATTATTCACGAGGAACTCGGCCGCGGCGGCATGGGGATCGTGTTCCGGGCAACCGAACCCGCCCTCGAGCGGGAGGTCGCTGTCAAAGTGATCCGCTCGCATCAGTTGGCGAACGAGGAGGAACTCCGCCGGTTTCACACTGAGGCCCGCGCCGCCGCCCGGCTGCAACATCCGAATATCATCGGAATCCACGAATTCGGAGAGGTCGACGGACTGCATTACTTCGCGATGGAGTACGTCGCGGGAGAGACGCTCTCCGATCGGTTGAAACGTGGCCGGCTGGAGATTGAACAAGCCGCGAGACTGTCGCTGGAGATCGCACGGGCCGTCGAGTATCTGCACGGACAATCGGTGCTGCACCGGGATCTCAAGCCTTCCAACATTCTGATCGATGCGACAGAATCTCCGTTCGTCATGGATTTCGGCCTCGCTCGCATTTTCGGAACCGACGAGTCGCAGCAGACCAAAACAGGAGCGATTCTCGGCACACCCAGTTACATGGCTCCCGAGCAGGCGGCGGGACGCGTCAAAGAGATCGGTCCGCGGACGGACGTGTATTCGCTGGGGGCGATCCTGTACGAAATGCTGACGGGCGTGCCTCCGTTCAAAGAAGAAAATCCGCTCGATACGATCGTCAAGGTGCTCGAGACCGAACCGCAGTTACCCAGGCGGCTGCGCGCAGACATCCCCGGTTCGCTCGAACGAATCTGTCTCAAATGTCTGGAAAAAGAACCCGAAAAACGATACGCCTCAGCCGACGAGCTGGCCGACGATCTGCAGCGGTTTCTCGCGGATGAGCCGGTTCACGCTGCCTCGCCGAACTTGTGGAGACGCGCCCGGCGCTGGGCCAGGCGGTTTCCCGCAGTCGCTTCCCGACTGGCGGGTGTCGTCGCGGCCGCTTCGATTTTTCAGATTCGCTATCTGTTCGCGGGAGTCAGCGATGTGGGTCATCATATCCAGGTGATGACGCTGCTGGGGTTGTGGAGTGCGGTCATCATCCTGTTTCAATTTCTGACCCGGCGTCTGTCCCGTCGTCCCCGCGTCGCCGACTCGCTGGAGCATGCCTGGTCGGCTTCCGACGCGTTCATGCTGACGATTCTGCTGTTGAACGCCCAGAACACGGGAGATCGGCTCGGGCCGCTGCTCGTCGGATATCCGATGATTATCGTTTCATCGGGAATGTTCTTCAACGTTCGCGTCGTCGTGAGCTGTACGATGTTCTGCCTGATCGGATATCTGTCACTGTGGCTGTATCATCCCCTCGAACCGGAGGTCCCGCTGTACGGATTCATCTTCCTGGCGGTGCTCAGCATCCTCGGTTTCGTGACCGCGTATCAGGTGCATCGCGCGAAAGTTCTGAGCCGGTTTTACGATCATCCGGAGTAACCTCTTCAGGACCGTTGATCGCTCTCCTGGAATTCTTCAATAAAGATTTTTGCACTCGTAATCCCGGATTTCTATACTGAGGGATTGAATTCGTTCGATTTCCACCCGCGGGGGATCCCCTGCGATTTTGCGTTCACCGAGAAGTAAGGACCAGCAATGAGCCAATCACGCCGCGATTTTCTCAAAACGACAACCACTGCCGCCGCGGGTGCCGCGACGATGCCGTACTGGTTTACCGCCGAATCGGCCAAAGCGGCCGTCCGCAGTGCCAACGAACAACTCGTGATCGGCTGCATCGGAACCGGCGACCGCTGGAAGCAGGATCCCTTTCACGACATCAAAGAGTACGGAGACTTCGTCGCCCTGTGTGACGCCGACGCGAATCATCTGAACGAAGCGAAGGACATTGTCACCAAGCACCAGTCGCAGAAAGGCCGCGACGTGCAGGTCGAAACTCACGAAGATTACCGCAAGGTACTCGACCGCAACGACATCGACGTCGTCACCGTCGTCACGACCGACCACTGGCACTCGAAAATCGCAATCGAGGCGATGCAGGCCGGCAAGGACGTCTACTGCGAAAAGCCGCTCACGCTGACGATCCTCGAAGGGAAGCAGATCATCAAGACGCTCGAAGCGACCAACCGCGTCTTTCAGGTCGGGACGCAGCAGCGGACCAACATGAACCGGCTGTTCCTGCGGGCGATCGCCATCATTCGAGACGGCCGGATCGGAGAGATCAAAAAGGTCACCTGCGACATCGGCGGGTCTCCGACCTGCGATTCGATTCCCCAAGCGCCGGTTCCCAGCGGACTGAACTGGGATCTCTGGCTGGGGCAAGCTCCCGAGGCGGAGTTCCGCTTCAAGGAAGGGGGACGCTGGGGCAACTCCCGCTGCCATTACGAATTCCGCTGGTGGTACGAATACTCCGGCGGCAAGCTGACCGACTGGGGCGCGCACCACGTCGATATCGCACAGTGGGCGATGGAGCAGAACGGCGAAGGCCAGGGACCGATCTCGGTCGAAGGAACCGCCGAGCATCCCGTTCCGTTTGAGAACGGATTCCCCACCCAGGACGACCGTTACAACTGCGCTCACAAATTCGACATCACGGCGATGTTCCCCAACGGAGTCGAGATGAAGATTGTGAGTCACTCGCCAGACGGAAACGGAATTCTGTTCGAAGGGACCAAGGGGAAGTTCCACGTCAGCCGCGGCCGGATTGCCGGCGCTCCCTTCAAAGAACTGGAAACGAACCCGCTCCCCGAGGGTGCGCTCGAAAAACTGTACGGTGTGAAGGAACTGCCGAAGAACCACGTCACGAACTTCGTCGATTGCGTGAAGTCCCGCAACAAACCGATCTCGGACGTCTGGTCTCACCACCGGGCGCTCACGACGTGCCACCTGTCAAACATCGCGATTCGCCTCGGCCGCAAACTCGAATGGGATCCGAAAACCGAACAGATCACCAACGACGCCGACGCCAACAAATGGCAAACCCGCGAACAGCGCAAAGGCTTCGAGATCGACGTACCCGTTTAGGGTGCGTCGAGTGACACAACACCAGGGATCTCCAGATGCAAGGTTGCTTTTCTATCGAGGACGAAAAGCGATGATTGAATCTGGGGAACATCACCCGCGTGGTGAAGAATTCCAGTCACGACGGGAACGATATCTGGTCGGTCCATTTCACGGACGACCAGATTGTTCAGGTCACGGGCATCGATTTTTATCGTTTCGAACGGATGCTGCGCGAAAATCAGATCGAACTCTACAACGAATGAAAGATTGAAAAATGTCTTGCTGCCACGCGATCGTGGGGGTTAAACTTCTGTGAACACATGAATCCAAGCTGAATTTCATTGACTGAAAGAGCTTCGACATGAGCGATTCGCAACCCCCCATCGTTTTGGACTCCGACAACCCCACCAC